>JAJFLR010000060.1 GCA_021772565.1 Opitutales bacterium
CTTCCTTCCCACGACTCCTCACAAAATCGCAGTTGCCATAATCTAGTATTTTATTATTACCATTATTCATGATTTTAATTAGTTCATATACAGAGGACTTGAACCTCATTAACTCATACACATGCCAGGCGCACACAAGGCAAATGCACTCGGACTACAAAAAGCGCCGCTGCGCTCTGCTTTTTGTCGCCGGTGATTTGCAGCGTTAGCTATGGCATAAAGGAAATAATGAACGTATGAGCAAAGATATCATTTTTTCAAAACAAGAAGACTATTTGCTTGCGAGTATCTCTGATGTCCTCATTACGCCTGATCGGGCTCAAGAAATATTAACTCTAATTGGTAAAGAGTGCTCTAATAATAATTTTAATAAAGTTATTTTGGATGAGCGAACTGTTGAGAAGCGAGAGGTTCCACCACACGAAATTATGAATTTAAAGGATTTAATAAAAAAAGAAGGCCTTGAAACAATTCATATGGCGTTTTGGTGTCAACCACATCTAATTAATGATGATTCAAAAAAACTAAGTATTTACACGTTTTTAAAAGAACACATCATTAAACATTTTGCCGAAAGGGATAAGGCCGTAGCATGGCTAAAAACAAAACAATAGCGAACGCTTCAATCAAACCGACGCCTAAAAGCGGCGCGGTTTAATTGAAGCGTTAGGTTAATAAATAAAAGAGGGTTATATGAAAACAATTGTATTCGCAGTAGCTGGGTATAATCTTGCTGAAACAGGTAGACATATTGAAATTGCAAGAATATGTAAGGAGCATTTTAATGTCATTTTCATTAGCTATGGTGGAAAATTTGAAAGATTAATTGAAGAGGAAGGCTTCACACTAAAAAAGATGGAGCCACGGTTGACTGAAAAGCAACTGCATCATGTGAGAAAAGCGCTCAGCGGAGAAACATTAAATACAGTAGGCTATTTTACAGCCGAAGAAATGCAGCCCAAGATTGAAAATGAAATAAATTATTTTAAGGAGATAAAACCTGCCTGTGTCCTTACCGGATGGTGTCAGAGCGTTATGATTTCAACAAGAGCTGCAGGGATACCTTTCGTTAATGTTCTTCACTCCACAAGTATAACGGAATACTACAAAGCAGGGCTTCAAACCTAGCCAGACCGGTCTAATTTCTTCTTTCTTAGATTGCTTTTTTCAGAAGAAAAACTCAATAAAAAGGTGAGTAATCTTGTCCTTAAACTGAAATTGCCTGCAAAACCATTCAATATATTAGCCAAAAAATACGGTTTAAAAGAATTTAGTAATTTCATAGAAGTCTTAGAGGGAGATTATACGCTTTTAGCAGACATTCCTGAATGGGTAGGATTTCCTGAGATTCGCCCGAATCTTCATTATATTGGACCTTTACCTTTCAGGTTAAATGCGAAGATTCCCAGAAAAATAACTGAAATACCAAAAGACAAGCCTATTGTTTATTTTGCCATGGGAAGTTCCGGTAAACCAAGACTTATTGCTGATATCATAGAAGGATTTCGAGGAAAATCCTACCATGTTATTGCTCCAGTTGAATCTCATATAAAAGATATGAACTTAGAAATACCTTCTAATGTAATAGTTACAGGCTTTTTGCCTGCACATAAGGTTAATCCCATGGCAGACATATCTGTCATTCACGGAGGCCAAAATACTGTCATGAATGCCTGTCTATCGGGGACACCCATCGTTGGGATCGGAATGCACCCGGAACAGCAAGCGAATCTTGACGCCTGCGTTCGGAAAGGGTTCGCTATTCGTCTGAACAAGAAACGGGCAACGGCATCTGATGTGCTGGCCGCTATCGACAGATTACTCCATGACGAAACGGCAAAGACAGCAGTGAAAGAATTTCAGAAACAACTCGAAGAATGGGATGGTCCAAAGAATGCCTCCCGATTCCTGAAGGAGCATTACGGATAGGTCTACACAACCATAATACCTATATAAAATGAGGACGATAATTATCCTGTTAAGTTTATTGTGTTTCGCAATTATGGGATGTGAGTCATTGCCACTAGCTCATACAAAAGTCTATCAGCCAAGTTCGAATTGGGAAGAAGCAGAATTGAAGTCATCCGATTTCAATATATTTCCCGATGATATTAGGGGCAATATTGAAGGTTATAAGAACGCTAAGGTCGCATGGGCAGGAATAATTAAGGATACTCAATATCACGAAACCGCTAGTAATATACAGCTAGGTTTTATTGTGGAACATCATTATTTTGATTGGGTACAGGATCAGAGTGTTCAGAGAGCAAAATTTTTTTTATCGCCTAATGGAGAAGGGAAGATTTCTGCAGTATGGAGTATCAAGAAGAATGCGTTAAGTGCTGAGATTCAGGAAGCATCAAAGGCAGGTAATATGATAGTGATGTATGGTACACCACACCATGTTGAGAATGGAATAGTTTATCTATCTATTTCATATGTAAGAACATTTCCGAGTTATTTATTTAGAACTGACGTTATGGATTATGGAAGACCAGGCGAGCCAGTTGAACTAATTAATGTACCTTTGAAGTGATCGATGGCATTGGAGGATATAATAAGTCGATTGAGGAAACCGATACAACTCGTAGTTAATAGGGAAAAGCAACAGGTGTTTGACAGTCGAGGATCGGTTCCTCATCTTTAGCCGTTTACTGAAGAAAAAATGTCCGCAGGAACCGGCAAGTACGAAGCTCTCTATTTGAGCGATCCCAACGTTTGTGGCGCTCCGTTCCCCGAATTCGTGGCCTTCGCAGAAAGATGCGATGGTGGGGGGCGTTCGGTTCTCGACCTTGGTTGCGGTCAGGGGCGCGATGCCTTCATCTTCGCGCGAAGGGGTTTCGGTGTCGTGGGTGTTGATATATCTCCGACGGGTGTCACCCAGATAACCCAGCACGCATGCCAGGGATTGTCGTATTCTTCGAGCGAGGGGATCGCAGTTGGAGGTTTCTGAAAGGACTGAAGCCATCTTTCCTGTTTGCGACACTAACAAATGCAAACAGCGAACAATAAAAGGTGTAATTGAGTGAGCTCAAGTTGCACCTGTGGTTGAACAAGGCGCTATAAGCATAAATTTAACCTGTACTAAAAAACAGCATATCTTGAGCGCGAAACTATTTTAAATATAATACATATCATTTGAATCGCTTAATAAAAATGTATCTAGCGAATAATTTTTGGTTTTTTCTTCCAGGGTTGTGACGATATCTTGCCAAATTTCGGAAACTCTTGGACCCGACTTGCCTTTTTGCGGATTATTAATCTCGAGTAATTCGCCTTCGATTACTTTAGCTATTTCAAGAAGCGTTATGTCTTGAGGTGGTTTAGCAAGGGCATACCCACCCATTTTGCCTCTACGACTGGTAACCAACCCGCTGTTACGCAAATCATTTAGAATTTGCACCAGATAATTGGAGGGAATTTCTTCAATTTTTGCGAGATCATCAATGCGTGCCCATTCAGAACTGCCATAAGATCGGGCTAGTTGTGTCATCACTCGACAGGCGTATTCAAGTTTTAGTGGTAGTTTCAAATTTATAAAAATAACATTTTATCTCATGTAATTGATGTCTTTCTTATTTATACTAAAAATAATTCAATATCATCAATAAATTTTATTGGCTTTTTCTCAAATATTTTTAATAAATCATTATTATGGCAGACAAACCAAATGAAGAAAATGTAGGGCAAAGAAAAGTGGATAAGGATGAAAAATATGACTCGACGAAAATCCAGAAACTGGAAGGCTTGGAGGGAGTTAGAAAACGTCCCGATATGTATATTGGAGACACGAATGAGCGCGGTCTGCATCATTGTGTTTTTGAAATTGTCGATAATTCAATTGATGAAGCACTTGCCGGCTATTGTAGTCGTATAACTGTATCAATACATCTGGATGGATCTTGTTCAATTGAAGATAACGGGCGCGGAATTCCGGTTGATATTCATGCAAAATATAAAATTCCGGCACTCGAACTTGTATTAACCAATCTTCATGCCGGCGGAAAATTTGGCAAAGGTGCGTATCAGGTATCCGGGGGCTTACACGGTGTGGGTGCCAAGTGCGTCAATGCTGTATCAGAATGGTTCGAAGCAGAAGTGAGACGTGAAGGACAAATACACCATATGGCTTTTGCCAGAGGAAAGACAACAGAAAAACTGAAACCTATTGGGCCTGCAAAAAAGACAGGCACTAAAATATCATTTATGCCGGATTCAGAAATATTTTTAACGACCCGGGATTTCAAATACGATATTCTGGCAAAACGATTAAGAGAGTTGGCATTTCTTAACCCGGGAGTTGAGATTGAACTGAATGACGAACGTGAAAATCGAAAGGAAACTTTTAAATTTAACAAAGGAATCTCTGAGTATGTTGCATTTCTCAATAAGTCAAAATCTATAATTCACTCAAAGATTATAGATTTCACCGGAGAAATGTTACCGGAAGGCGTTAAAGATGATGTCAAAATAATTGTATCGATAGCCATGCAATATAATGATGGTTACAATGATCAAATTTATGCTTACGCTAATTCGATTCACAATATTGAAGGTGGCACGCATCTATCCGGTTTTCGTACAGCACTTACGCGTGTTATCAACAGTTATGCCAAAGCAAATAATATTGTTAAGGATAAAGATCCGGCGCTGAGTGGTGATGATGTCAGAGAAGGTTTGACGGCAGTGATATCAGTTAAAGTTCCCGAACCAAGATTTGAAGGACAAACGAAGACAAAATTATCTAACGGCGAAGTTGATGGCATTACGCAAAAAATTGTCGGGGAAAATTTAAAATACTTTTTTGAAACAAATCCTTCAGAAGCGAAAAAGATAATCGACAAATGTTTGAATGCAGCACGAGCTAGAGAGGCGGCAAGAAAAGCCCGTGAAACTGTGAGAAAAAGTGCACTTACCGGAGGCGGGTTACCAGGTAAGCTTGCCGATTGTGCAGAGAAAGATCCGACTTTATGTGAATTGTTTATTGTGGAGGGTGATTCAGCTGGTGGTTCTGCAAAACAGGGCAGAGACAGAAGATACCAGGCAATTTTACCTATTCGGGGAAAACTAATAAATGTCGAAAAAGCGCGGATCGATAAAGTCCTCAACAATAATGAAATTAGAACGATCATAACTGCAGTGGGCACAGGTATTGGTGACCATGATGGAGACGGTGCATTTAATGCGGAAAAGGCGCGCTATCATAAGGTCGTTATTATGACTGATGCGGATGTTGATGGTTCGCACATCAGGACGTTGCTTTTAACATTTTTATACCGACAAATGCGCGGTCTAATTGAGAAAGGATATGTTTATATTGCCCAACCACCACTCTATAGAATTAAGCGTAAACGAAGGGAGCAGTATATTGATAATGACGATGAAATGAATCGTATGCTTCTGGAACTGGGATCTGAAGATGTAATTTTAATTCGGTTGCGAGACGATCACCAATTTCCAGGAAATAAGGTAGATAAAATTGTCGAAATTCTATCACGTCTCGAAATGTTGGGTGGCGGAGTCACTCGATATGGATGTTCACTTGAAAAATATTTAGATCAACAAAAAAAGGAAAACAACCATCAACTACCAAAATATATCGTTAGAACACGAACTGGTAACGATGAAGAATTTAGATTTTTATACAATGATGGGGAGCGGGCAAATTTGTATGTCGAACTCAGGCTTGAAGATATTTATGATGAGACTATTACTCGGCAAGTTGAGGTCAATGGCCAACAATTAAATCAAAGAATATCTGTTTACGAAATTTTTGAGAGTGCCCAAATGACAAAAATATTGGCAGAATTTGATAGTATAGGCTTGGATATAAATCAGTTTACTCCAACTGATGAGCCTCGTTATAAAATTATAGAAAATATGGGTCAAAAAAATGAAAATGTAATCGAAATATTTTCAATATTGAAAGTCATTAAAACCATACGAGAATCAGGCAAAAAAGGTTTAACTATTCAGCGATATAAAGGACTCGGTGAGATGAATCCGAAACAGCTTTATGAAACAACTATGGATCCTGAAAAACGCAGTCTACTTAAAGTTGATATTACTGACGCTGCAATGGCTGAACACACATTCAGTATGTTAATGGGTGAAGATGTGCCGTCAAGGAGGGCGTTTATCGAAGATAATGCGCTTAATGTTTCCTACCTGGATGTTTAATACAGATAGCTTTAACTCATTGATAAGTTGTCGCTGCGGCAATTGCAAATACTGTTAACAACCATAAAAGTATTGTTATAATCATGCCTTTATCTTTTATCAAGGTGAGTTCAGGTGTTTCGCCTTTACCTTGATCGGAAAGGTACTGGTAGCGAAATATTGCATAAATAACAAATGGCAGTGATACGAGCATCCATTTAGAATCTGAGCCTTCCAATGCCCATATTGCATATGACATAAATGCACTGGAAGTAACGACACTCTCCATTCTCAATAACCAGGGTAAAGAATAAACTTCTAAAACATCTCGGGTATTTTGATTTGGCCCTAAAATTTTAATTTCTGCTTTTCGTTTTTCTATTCCTAAAAATAGTGCCAGCATACCGACACATAACATAAACCAACCGGATACACTGACATCAGCAATTAATGCTCCGCCCAAAGCTCTTAAAACGAATCCGGAAGCGACGATCATAATGTCGAGTATAGGTAGTTTTTTTAATCCAATATTATAGCCAATTTGAGTCAGAATATAAGCAAATATTGTCACACCAAATAAAGGTGCGATCAAGAAACTCAAAATAATGCTAACTCCAATGAGAATAGCAGCAGTTGTTAATGCAAGTTTTCGAGATATTTTTCCTGCCGCAACAGGTCGTTTGCATTTTGTAGGATGATTGCAATCAGCGATAATATCTTTAACATCATTAATTAAATAAAATCCACTGGCAGTAAGTGAAAATAGAATAAAAGCGGCAAATCCCAAAAAAACCATTTGCACGCTATAAGATTCATCAAAAATTGGGGCAGAAAAAACTATAACGTTTTTGACCCAATGATGAGGCCGCATTGCAATCCATAGATAATGAAACTTCTGCAAGGAATATTTAGGGGTTAGCCCGTGTTGTCATTTTTGAATTTTTAAAATAATTGAACTAAATTTAATAAGCTGCCTGGGCGCCTTTTATATTTTTCTTTTTTATCCAGGGCATTAAACTGCGCAATTCCTCACCGGTTTTTTCAATTGGATGTTCTGTGCCTTTTTGGAGTAGGGCATCATAATTTTTTAAACCGCTTTTGTATTCATTTACCCATTCATCGGTGAATTTTCCTGATTGAATTTCGCTTAAAATTTCTTTCATAGCTTTCTTTGTATCATCGGTTATGACACGCGGGCCTCTTGTGATATCCCCATATTTAGCTGTTTCGGAAATAGAAAAACGCATTCCTGCAATTCCCGATTCGACCATCAGATCGACGATTAGTTTTAATTCATGCAAGCATTCAAAATACGCCATTTCCGGTTGATAACCAGCTTCAACCAATGTTTCAAATCCGGCTTGAACAAGCGCTGATGCACCACCACATAAAACAGCCTGTTCGCCGAATAAATCTGTTTCGGTTTCTTCTTTGAATGTAGTTTTCAAAACACCTGCTCGAGTTCCTCCGATTCCTTTTGCCCATGCTAGAGCAATTTCTAGAGCATCTTCCGAAGATTCATCAGTTTTTGCAACTAATGATGGAACTCCTTTACCTTCTAAATATTGAGTTCTAACTATATGTCCGGGGCCTTTAGGTGCAACCATTATGACGTTAGTTCCAGCTGCCGGTTTTATCAGACCATAATGGATACTAAGACCATGACTAAAAATTAATGTTTTTCCATTTCCTAGATTAGGTTCAATTTCATCTTTATAAAGATCTGCCTGTTTCATATCCGGAACAGCAATCATTATAACATCAGCTTTTTGGACAGTAGTCGGTACGTCGAAAACTTCGAACCCCTTACCTTCTGCAATTTCAATTGACTTACTTCCTTTGTATAATCCTATTATAACATTAAGGCCACTTTCTTTTAAATTTAAAGCATGGGCATGCCCTTGTGATCCAAAACCAATAACGGCTAGAGTTTTATCTTTTAAGATGTCCAGATTGGCATCATCATCTGTATATACTTTTGCTGACATATTTAATATTATTTTTTGTTAATCGCTTTATTTTAGTTATATTTATTTAAATTATTATTTGCTAATTACACTTTCATTATTTCTGCGAAGTGCTACGTTACCAGTTCTCGCTATTTCGACAATTCCAAATGGATTTATCAAGTCGAGAAATGCCTTAATTTTATTTTCGTCACCAGTAATTTCAACGATGACACCTGTATGAGAAATATGAATAACTTTAGCTCTGAAAATGTCACAAATTTGAACTACTTCAGTTCTTGTTTTTGAGTCGGCTGAAATTTTTACCATCAATAATTCACGGGCAACAAATTGTCCACGGCGTAGATCTTCAATTTCAATTACATTAATCAGTTTATTGAGTTGTTTAATACATTGATCAAGTTGTTGATCATTGCCTCTCACTGTTGCAGTAATTCTGGATAAACTAGGATCGTGTGTTGGGCCGACGTTGAGAGTATCAATATTAAATCCTCGACCACTAAACATACCGGCTACTCTGGCCAAGACTCCGAATTTATTTTCTACTAGTACTGAAATTGTATGTCGCATTGATTTTGATATGTTTAGATGGTAGACGGCGACGGACTCGAACCGCCGACATCCTGGGTGTAAACCAGGCGCTCTAACCAACTGAGCTAGCCGTCCACAATTAATTTGAACAAATATGAATCATTTATAATATGTCTGCACAAGTTAAAAGTGATTCAATTTATGTATGCAATATTCTAAATTAGGTTTAATTCTTCAAATTCCACATCATCAGAAACGATATCATTCAGCTTTTCTCTTAGTGTTAATAAAGTTTCAGTCACTTCAAATTCCTCCTGTAAATTGTTATTAACGTGAAATGTATCAATAGCAATTCCCTGTTCGGTTGAAATTCGAGCGAATGTAATATCAAAACCTTGATCGAAGATCGTTTTAGTCAAACGGTAGAGCAGGCCAATTTTATCGTGAGCTTTTACTGTAATAATTATTTTATTCAGAACTTTATCATAAATAAGATCAACGCTTGATCTTATTGCGTTACTAATTGTTGAAGTTTGTTCTAATATGCTAGGTCGTTTTTGTAATTTTTTTGCAAACGAAATAATATCGGGTAGTAAATCGGTGTCGTCAACGAAAGTCTTTACAAGATTTTTTTCAAATATACTTTTTGCTGAATTCTCATCAGCTTTTTCACCGCTGGTATCACTCACGTAAAAGGTATCGATAATTATCTGATCATTTCTTGATATAGCCTTGCTACTCATAATACTCAACCCGGCTAAGCTGAATGCACCACAAATTTTATAGAACATTCCCGCTCTGTTCCAGGTAACCAAATTTACAATAGTCAAACTTCGATCCAAATCATTTTTCCAGTCAAAAATAGGAATAAGAGCTTTTGTCGAACTATTATTACTAAAATGAGTTAACAGTTTATGAATCAATTTGAGATGGAGTGCAATTTGGTTTGTTCTATTATATTCGAAATATTGTTCAGGTAATAAATCATAATGAGCCTCAATTTCTTCCGATGTAATTTCGGGAACCAGGCTGGCAATGTTATCAAGAGATGTTTTTGCTTTTCGTTTGCGTCGATGTTTTTCCACCGTTTCTTTATCTCCTAAATATTCCAAAGTGTTTTTGAATAATTGGGTGTGAAGTATATCTTTATAACTGTTCCACAAACTACTCGATGTACCTCTTGCATCACAAAATGTATGAATATAAAGGTATCTCAGCTGCCTTTCGTTTTGAACTAAAGCAGCAAATTTTTTTAATGTTTTTGGATCCTCTACATCATAGTGTTGCCAAATATTCATCATACTTAAGTGATGTTCAATTACAAACAGAATAGTGTTTTTCAATTTAGGCTCCACTCCCAAACGATCAAGAATGGGTGATGCAATTTCGACACCTCTTTCACTATGTCCCTTAATTCCGGATCCTTTACCAATATCGTGAAACAAAAGAATTAAATAGAGTAATCCTGTTGGTTCAGTATTATGAATTTCGGAATTATATTTGGTTAAAATATCTTCTTTGGTTGTGAATAATTTATCAAGTTCTTTAATGGTATTGAGTGTATGAATATCAGCTGTATAACGGTGAAAATATTCATGTTGGACTAGACAATATAACTCATTCCACTCTGGAATGAATCGCCCCAGAACACCAAAATCATGCATTAAGTAAAGTGTTGGATAAACGTCCCCAACGGTTTGAAGTATTGAGCGAAAGCTACGATTGGCACTCGCGGAATTTATAACATCAGTAGTTATTAGAGTTAATGAATCTCTAATTAAGCATTTGAGATCGAAATCCATATTAGCGTGTGATTGCTGACTGTGTCTAAATACTCTAATTAACCTGCCAGGATCTTCTTTGAATATCTGAGGTGAATTTGCAGATAACGTTCGACCGGATATTATAAAACCGTCGATATTTTTTTTAGGTGGTTTATATCTGGACTTTAAAAGTGATTTAAGAGAAATTTTTGAATCATTTTGAATGGCTAATCGTTGCTCTAAAATTTGGCTCGTATGATAAATTTGACTAGCGTGCCTATAATAGTCTTTCATAAAAACTTCTACTCGTACAAAGCTATCTTCTTGATTGTATCCAATCGCTAATGCAACCTTCGGTTGTTTCTCTAAATCCAAAAGGTCGATTAATCGAGGGCTTTGATAGTGAAGTTCATTACGTACTCTCAGTAAATAATCATAAGCAAAAATAAAATCTCGATACTCAGCTTGTTGTAAATAGTTGTTTTTTACCAAATCATCAATTGTTGCAATATCCAGTTTAATTTTAGCCATCCAATTTATCAGCTGAAAATCTCTGAGACCACCCACGCCATTTTTAATATCCGGCTCTTGTATAAAAACAGTATTTCCGTAACGTTCACGTCGTATCTTTAGATCCCGCATGCATATTTTTATGTACTCTTGAGGGGAATCCTTTCTGTAATAATTTTTATATGCTTGTGAAAATCTTTCGTAAAGTTGGTTTGATCCTGAAAGATAACGCGCCTCTAACAGAGAGTTTTTTGTTTTAATATCACTTTTTGCCTGGTCAACGACTTCATTTAATGTGCGTGAGGATTGGCCGAGTTTTAGTCCAACATCCCAAAGCATTACTAATATATTCTCGTGTAGATGTTTTTGAAATGGCTCTAATTTACTCTGTCTAATTCGGGACGGATACAACAACATAATGTCGATGTCACTATGTGGACTCAACTCAGATCGACCGTAACCGCCCAACGCAACAACGCAAACTTCGCAGGGTAATTTCCCTTCTATTTTATTATAAAGATATATCGCGCGTTTAAAAAGATCTTCAATTACTATATCAATAATAACAGAATTTGCATGAGTAACTTTTAGCCCACAATTTATTGAACTTCGATGAAACTGCATCACTAATTCTTTTCCCGAGGATATAAATCGCTTGTAGATGCTAATAAGACTTTCCTGATTTGAGTCAGATAAATCTGAAAACTGCTCTACGGCAAGTTTCCTGATTTGATTTGATATAGACTCGTCTCTTAAAATTGTTAAATCAGACGTACTCATATATAATGATGTTTTAGATCATCTAGCCAGATAATAGCTTAAATAATAAAATTGTTGGTTTTAGCTTATAATAATTCAGGAAGACTATTGGATTATTAATATAGCATCAATTATATATTTTTTTTATGAACTCAGGTTGTTTTTTTCAAAATTATATTAAATATTATTAAAGTCTAAATATTTATGACTTGAAAGATTTCTAAATCTACTACTTAAACTAGATTATGACAATAGAAGATCGTTTGGAGAAATATCTGGGGCAGAAGCCTAAAATAGATTCAACATCATATATAGCAGATTCAGCGAAAATTATGGGAGATGTTCAAATAGGCGCATATTCGTCGATTTGGCATAATTGCGTCCTTAGGGCAGATATAAATTCTATAGTAATTGGTGAAGCAACGAATATTCAGGATGGTGCTATAATTCATGTAGCAGACGAATTCCCCACCTTAATTGGTGATTACAATACAATTGGTCATGGAGCAGTAATTCATGCATGCAAAATTGAGGATGAATGCTTGATCGGAATAAATGCTATTATACTCGATGGTGTACATGTTGGAAGCCAGTCGATTATCGGAGCCAGTGCACTTGTTACCAGAGGAATGAATATTCCCCCAGGGTCAGTGGTTATGGGTAAACCGGGCAGAGTTGTGAGAATGTTATCACCTGAAGAGCAAAGCGAATTACGGTTTAGAGCAGAGAAATATATTAAAGTCTCCAAGGCACATAAACAACTAGACAGTGCAAATATTTACAGTGCGTAATATATCTTAAAACTATACTTAACCTTTGAACTGGAAAAAATAAATTTTATGAGCGAATCTGAAGATAAAAAAACTAAAGAGAATGTAGGAAATTTAATGCAATTAAGGTTTCTTGATGAAAGGAAATTATTTCTGTGGGGCGAGGTAAATGATAAGTCTGCTAGAGATGTAACTGAAAAACTCCTTTATTTTGAATCTATGGATTCCGGGAAAGAGATCATATTCTACATAAACACTCCGGGTGGTTCTATTACTGCAGGTATAGCTGTTTATGATACAATGAAATTAATTAAATCTCCAATAACGATTGTAGTGACCGGTATGGCCGCGAGTATGGGTTCAATATTATTATGTGCGGGTAGTAAGGGAAATCGTTTGCTGTATCCACATGCCAGAGTCTTAATTCATCAGCCACTAGTTACTGGTCGTATGATGGGAGCGGCTGTTGATATCAACATTCAAGCTCTCGAAATGGAGCGTTTGCGTGAAGAACTAAATCAAATTTTAGCTGATGCATCAGGGCAGTCTTTAGAAAAAATTATTAAGGATACGGATCGTGATTTTTATTTGAATGCGACTGAAGCCTTAGAGTATGGTTTGGCGGATCGCATTGTGGAAAAAATCTGATCTCGTGTGAACAGATAATTCCATCTAAGTAAATGAACTTGGTAATTTAGGAGACTATTTTTTTATTAAATTTATTTTTTGCGCCATCATTGACCAATCTCTAGCAAGCTCAAAATTATTCGCAGAAAGGGCAATTTTAGATCCATTGTTAAGTAGTTTTTTCCTTAACACATCTGGTAGATTTTCATCAGTTAATAAATTTTTATAAATCTCAATTGCTGAATTTAATTTGCCTATATTTTTTAATAAATCAGCGCATTTTTTTACCAGACCCCAATCCTCACTATTAAAAAATGTTACATGGGTTAAAAACTGTAACTTTTTGGAAGCCTTTGCAGGTTTTTTTTGTTCAATAAATAACTCAGCCAGTCTAAGTCCCAACGCAATGCCGGGACTTTTTCGAAAACCAGATTCACCGACTTTTATTGCTTCCTTTATATCACCACTCGCCTTTATTTGATTCATCTTTCTGATATATATATACTGAGCAATATCTGTAGCATAATCATAATTATTTAATAAATTTTTATATTGTTGGTCTAAACTAACTTTAAAAGGGCGATATAATGGATCTCCAATTACTACACCTTGCCAGCTTAGAAATGGTATTGAGGAAGCAGCAGCATCACCCACATTATTACCTTCTTTTAATGATTTAAAAAATTGGCCTAAGTGATGAGTATAATTGAGAAATGGTTCATAAACATTTCCAAGAGTAACTGTTGCACCTCGATGGACTAATGGGCCACACCAAGATTTCTCAGGAAATTTCATTGATGTGGCTGAAAAACTATGGATGTGAACAGCTATTGCACCAGGTGGAAATCTAAAACCAGGATTTCGAAAAGGGCCATCCAGATGTAATAAATACCATCCAAAATAAATTGCAGGTTTATCAAATCGACTGGTTTTATCAAATGTAGCACGAGTCTTTTCCTCGGATATATCATAGTTAATTGATTTAACGTCTTCAGAAATAGATTTCATCCAATCATCACCAATTTTATAATTCCCACCCTTTAATGCATGATCGATATAAGCTCTACCAATCAGGCCATTTTCCTCAGCGACTAATGCATTATCAATCATTAATTTTACATCAGATGTGGTTGGGCCATCAAGTCTTGCTACTTTGATAAATGATTGTGAGACATTATCCGGTATCGGATTTCTCTTGAATAATTGATTATAAACATAACCATTTATTTGATGGTTAGTATTCTTTTTCTGATTATAATAAGCGAGTAGTGCAAGTTCAGAATCTACTGCTGCTTTGTTTATTTTAAATGGGCCGGGAAGAGTTTCCACTTCATTTTGAAAAATTCTGTGCTTATCGTTACTAATCTTTAGTGGTATACCTTTGCAAGTTACCAGATAACTTATATTGTGACCAAGAAAGCTATACCTTTGCCGACCTTGTTCATCTTTAAGTTCTGATACTATAGCATTGATCCATTTATCTTTAACAAGTTGAGCACGCAATGGATCAAATACTTCTGAAATGAAATATTTCCAGTCGACAGTTTCCTGGTTTGAAAGCTTAAGTAATATTAAATTGTTTTCGGGAATACTGCGTTTTTCCATATAATACCGGGCAATTTCCACAGACTCGGGATTGTTTAAATTTGCTACAACAACAACAGATTCAGCTAAAGGGTCTTTAGCATAGACTACTTGAATAAAAATGAATAATAATACGGTTATTATTTTATAATTCATACAAAGATTTACCTAGTTTAATTCCGATCCAAACAGCAAGTATTGTCCCAACTACTGTTGTGATGATTGAGAACGCGGCCTCGTGAAAAAGTTTCTTTTCTAATTGTTGAAGTGCTTGAAAACTGAATGTTGAAAAAGTAGTAAATCCACCACAAAACCCAATCACTAAAAACCCTTTTACAGTGGATTGCAAACGATCGTTGTTCATATCGTAGCCAACTATTGCTCCTAATATTAAAGAGCCAACAATATTTACAATTAAAGTAGACCAAGGAAATATACTGGGGATTAGATGGTTAACATATGCACGTCCAATTGATCCAAGAGCACCACCAAAACCAATCCAGACTAAAGTTATTAATTTCATGATTTTAATCGCACTAATGTTTTTTTATAAATGAGAATTCCGTCAACTAACGATTTTAAATATTGTCTTTGGTATTGAGATGATTTTATTTTATTTGCTTCATTTATATTTGTGATAAATCCACCTTCGACTAGCACTCCCGGGCAATCCAATGCTTGTAACACAGTAAAGCGAGCTCTTTTTAAGCCGCGATCCTTAGCTCTTAATTTTGTAATTAATTCTCTATGAAGATAAAATCCAACGAGGCTATTCCAGGCATCATTTTTATTGGCGGGATAAAACTTTTTATCTGATGGTAATAAATTTGTTCTTGAGGAAGAGGGTTGGTGTTGCGGTGTATAAATATATGTTTCAATTCCACTCACCGCATTGTTTTCTGATGCATTAAAATGAAGACTGATAAAGAGATCAGCTTTTATTTTGTTGGACATTATAGCTCTTGCACTTAAATCAATAAATTCATCTTTTTTTCTAGTAATATATACCTTAAATCCTTTTTCTGATAATATTCTTTGTAATCTAATAGCCATATTTAATGTTAATTTTTTTTCAGTCAGGCCATTTTTTTTATTTAAGGCACCCGGGTCTTTTCCCCCATGCCCAGGGTCAATAACAATTGTTTTTAAGCGAGGAATTTTTTTACTCAGTTGCGGAGTCAATATCGGTGCAATGAGTTTATCGTAATCAAATTTGCTGATGCATAAATATTTTTTTGAATAAACAATAGCATTGCCGAGATTAGTTTTTACACCATTTATTTTAATATCTCGCTTATTGTTAATGAAATCGATTCTTGTCCATTTACTCCTAAGTTGGGCACTTTTTTTATTTATAATCCATTTATGTTGCATGCCTAATTTTGAAGAGACATGTTTCAATGTATAATACTCTATACTATTGAATCTAAATGTATTTTGCGCTTTTGATTCCTGAGATACAAAAAGCGTAATTAATAAAAATAAATAATATGCTAAATGTTGACGGTACAATTTATTTTTGCCGTACTTAAGAAATTTAAATAAATAGTAGATTGAACCAATATTAAGATTCCGAAGATTCAGACTCTTCTTCATCCGTTTTTACGTTATAAATTAGCTTTCGTTTTGCTGCAGGTAGGGGAGTCATAGTAACAATAATGTTTCTTCCAACTTTTCTTGGTTCAATATCTTTTGTTGCAATGTGTGATAATCCTTCAATGGCTCTATTTATTACGTCAAATCCTAATTCAATGTGCTCATTTTCACGACCTCTGAACATTAAACTTAGTTTCACTTTATTGCCTTTATCTAGAAATTCTTCGGCATGTTTTAATTTAAACATATAATCGTGCTGCTCAATACGAACTCGAAATTTTACTTCTTTAAGCTTAGAGGTAGGTGCCGGTTTATCTTTACCCTTTTTCGATTGTTCATACATATACTTTCCGAAATCTAAAATTCGGCAGACTGGTGGTCGTGCTGATGGGGAAATTTCTACGAGATCCATCTGGTGTGATTTTGCCAGTTGTATGGCTTCATTTTTAGACATGACACCAATTTGCTTAGCATCAGGACCAATGACTCTGACTTCATATGCCCGAATTTGGGCATTTTTTCTAACAAACTTGGCGCTATTATTATATCGACCTTTATATCGATTTCCTGGAGTAAATCTTTTAGTCATTAAGGCTTTACTTCAGGTTTTACTTCAGGTTTTTCAACAGATGCAACTTTTTGCATTATGTGGCTTTTGAAATTGAAATTTGTTACAATGTAATTCAACTGTTTTAAATTTTTTTTATATTAATTGATTGGTGCAGTTTGATAATTATAAAATCTGTTTCAATCTTTTTTCTTCAATTTAATAAAATAAAATTACTGCTTATTTGGCTCCATCACCTGAAATTACTGCAGGAATAGTTCTGACAAGGATACTTATGTCTAACCACAAACTCCATTTGTCAATATATTCCAAGTCAAGACGCACCCATTCTGAAAAATCTTTTATTCTATTTCTCCCGGATACTTGCCAAAGTCCTGTTAATCCCGGAAGCACGCTATAGCGTCGATGGTCTTTAAATGCTTCGAATCTTTTTGTTTCATAAATCGGTAACGGACGCGGTCCGACCAGACTCATTTCTCCCTTTAAAATATTTAGCAGTTGAGGTAATTCATCTAAACTTGTTCTTCGCAGGAATTTTCCAATTGTGGTCATTCGCGGATCATTTTCAAATTTAAATACCGGACCCTGCATTTCGTTGTGAATATCTACTTCCTCTTTTCTTCTGTGAGCATCAAATGCCATTGTTCGAAATTTTATTAAATTAAAAGTACGCCCACGCCAACCGGTTCTTTCCTGATAGAAGAAGACACTGCCTTTTGATGATATTTTAATTAGCAGTGAAATTAATATGAACAGCGGGCTCAATACTATGAATAATAATACTGTGATAATTACATCAAAAATACGTTTCACTATTAATCGTCCTTCATAGTGTGATGTTGTATTAAAAATTATTACTGGTTTACCGCCATACTCATCTAAATTAGGTTTTGATAGACTAGGGGTAAAAAAGTCGGCCAAATACCAGACTTCGATACCTTGTTCTTCAGCAGTATTTAAAACTTTTTGAGCAACTTCGGGATCATTTCTGGCATCACCTAAAAAAACCAGATCGTATCTTCCGTAGCAAAGATTTTTACCCAACTCATTAAAATTTCCAACTATAGAACTCTTAATTTTTTCAGGAAGATCTTTTTGATTATCATCAGATAAAATTATTCCTTTAATAATCACAGTTGATAGATGCCTAAGATTAAAATCTTTTAATCGTTTTTCGATATCAGATGATGAGCATACTAGTAGCGCTTCTAACGGGCTATGGTTACAATATTTATTTATTAAATACTTCCTGAATATTATTTCCTTAAATATCAGATAAAATAAAAAAATACTTGAAAATCCAAAAATTAATGACCGATTGACCATTCCTACGGACAATATATTAAAAAACAATGCGGTCATTCCCATGCCAATGAGAACACTTTTCGATGATTCAAACACAATACGGACGTTGCTCGCAAATAAATCAAGTTGGTAAAAATTTGTGAGCTTCAAAGTGAGTAAAATGTTACTCATAATTACAAGAATCCACCACCATTCATCCTCTAGGTGAGTAACACTTTGAATACGGAATGGAAATCCTGTCACATAAACTAAAAATTGCTCCCACTCATTTTCAAAATGCTCCAAAAATACGTATATACCAAACAACAGAATTACCCCCCAAACAATATCGAGAATAAAACTAATTTGCTCAATAAACTTCTTTTTACGACCCAGCATATAGTTTTAACTAGCCTACCATTGAATTAAAAATGCACAAATTTGCAAGATTGAACAATTTTACAAATTGAAACTTTCACCACATGAACAACTTCCTTTAGCATTGGGGTTTTCATATTTAAACCCACCAGCAACTAGATTTTTCGAATAATCCAATGTTGTTCCCTTTAGGTACAATGCACTTTTACTGTCTACAATTACAATTGCTCCATTCGATTCTACTAATATATCTCCTTTTTTTGGTTCACGGTTAAACCTCATTTTATAAGAGAGCCCATTGCATCCGCCACCAGTGATTGCCACTCTCAAAAATTCTCCTTTATCCTCACGAACTATCAATTCATTTATTTTAGCAGAAGCATCACTACTCAGCTTTATTAAATTTTCGTTACCGACTCTGACACCTTCTTTGAGGTTATTTGTGATTGAATCTGCCATAATTGTTAACTTTAACGCTATAATTTCGATTATTTATATTCAAGATAGAATATTTAATATTCTATCTGTGTTTACCCAATATCAAATAAAGGTCATCATTTGAACTTGCTGTTTACATTACAATTTATTTTCTTAACGCTAAATTTTTTAGAACGGATGAAAATAATCTATTTTATATTTAATATATAGCACGATGATCTCTGAATATCCGACAATAAGTCAAAATATACAATTTATTATAAATGGTTTTATAATAGTGATGCTTGTGTTGGGACTGTTGACAGTTTTGTGCACTATAATTGGGCATTTTTTTGTTCGATTTGAAAATCAAAAACCACAGACTACTAAACCACAGTTGCCGAATCAACCCATTGATCTATCCCCTGAAATTGTTGCAGTCGTTGCCGCCGCTGTAAATGTTATCATCAAACAACCTTGTCGCGTTCTTGAAATTAAGCCGACAGATCAACCAGGCAATAAATAGTTTCAATTGAGAAATAATATATAAAAAATCATGATTAAAAAGTTACGCATTACTGTTGCAGAAAAAAAATATGATGTAACTGTTGAAATTTTAGATGATTCCATTTCAACACCACAGAGCCCACCTCCTCAAGCTCCCCCCCCACAAGTTTTATCTAAGCCTCCGCCAACGTCCGGAGGTAATCAAGTTCCCAGTCCCCTGGCCGGCAAAGTCGTTTCAGTAGAAGTTTCTATTGGACAGTCTGTTAATAGCGGTGATACTTTAATCACACTCGAAGCGATGAAAATGAACACTTATGTTACAGCTAACAGTCCCGGAACAGTTCAAGCCATACATGCTAAACCGGGCGATGAAGTTGAAGAAGGAAAAGCTCTGATAACATTGTCATAAAATTTATAATGATCTCCGAACTATCTCATTTCCTTCAAAATACTGGATTATTTCATTTCGATTGGCGCATGTGCGTGATGATATTCGTTGTATTTATTTTACTTTATTTAGCAGTTTACAAAAATTTTGAACCCTTATTGCTCGTGCCGATAGCTTTTGGTGCACTACTTGCAAATTTACCGACGGAAGGAATTATTAATAAACCGGCAGGTTCCGTCTACAGTCCTGTCAATGGAAGAATAGTTGAAGTAGAATACGAACTTAATCAATGGGTTAGTTTACCCAAAGTTTATAGAAAAGAACAGATGCCGGTGTTATTTCAGATTCAGGAAATCGATAATGATGGAAATCCAATACTGGATAAAAATGGAAAAATAGTAATTCATAAAGTCAAAGCTGAAGCCGCAGGTCGAGTGACGCAAATTTATAGAAAAGTAGGGGATAAAGTATTGGCAGGGGAACTGGTTTTAGATTTGTATAATGATCATCCCGGTGGACTCTTTCATTATATTTCTAAAGGTATATATCTGGAAATTTTTCCTCCGCTTATATTTCTTGGTGTTGGAGCTTTGACAGATTTTGGACCCCTAATTGCCAGACCAAGTACTCTCTTACTTGGGGCAGCGGCACAATTTGGCGTTTTCGCTACATTTTTAGGTGCTGCATTCATTGGGTTTAATGCATTTGAATCTGCAGCAATTGGAATAATCGGAGGGGCCGATGGTCCCACATCAATTTTTTTGGCCAATAAATTAGCTCCCCACTTACTTGCTCCAATCGCGGTATCCGCTTACAGCTATATGTCGTTGGTTCCTATAATCCAGCCGCCGATAATGCGTCTGTTAACCACAGAAGCAGAGCGAAAAATCAGGATGAAATCTTTGCGTAAGGTATCCAAAACCGAGAAGCTTGTTTTTGCTTTAGTTGTGACAATTGCGTGTGTTTTGCTTGTTCCCGCAGCATCAGCTCTTATAGCGATGTTGATGCTTGGAAATTTCATACGTGAGTGTGGAGTAACAGAACGTTTATCTAAAGCTGCTCAAAATGAGATTATAAATATTGTTACTATTTTTTTAGGAACAAGCGTTGGCATTACCATGACAGGTGATCGATTTTTACGTTTTGAAACTTTAAAAATTTTAGGTCTCGGTATTGTAGCTTTTGGATTTGCCACAGCCTCAGGGCTAATAATGGCAAAACTTATGAACCTGGTTTTCCGAAAAAATCCGATAAATCCGCTGATTGGATCCGCCGGAGTTTCTGCTGTTCCGATGGCAGCACGGGTCTCTCAAGTTGAAGGGCAAAAAGCAGATCCTAATAATTTTCTGCTGATGCATGCTATGGGGCCGAACGTTGCCGGTGTGATTGGAACTGCACTCGTTGCAGGATATTTTATTTCTGCTCTAGGCAGCCATTAAATATATGTCAGAAGAGATTTATTCTCTCATTAAGGCAATGTGAGCACTCCAAAATAAATTACTGCATATTATGAATATTGAAGAATTTCGAGGGAGATATCCAGATGTCGTATTACTAGATAGTAAAAACATCGAACAACTAACGGATTATCTCAGTAAGAGAAATTTTTTGGATATTAATGAAAGTATTATTAATGCAAAAAAAATTGGTGATGGGAATATGAATTACACCTGTCGAGTGACTACTAACCAGCGATCTTTTATCCTAAAGCAATCGCGTCCATGGGTAGAAAAATATCCAACTATTGAAGCACCCTGGGATAGAGTTATCCGAGAATATCGATTTTATGACTGCGTCCGTAATTCTGAAGAGGTATCCAATTTAATGCCTGTAGCATTTAATATTGATCCAATATCTCGAATTTTTATTAGTGAAGATTTGGGGGAGACCGGAGATTTTACTGATCTTTACAAAGGTAAAGGAATATCAAATGATGAAGTTGCGGTTCTTGCTAAATGGTTAAGTTCACTCCATCAAATAAAATTCAGTGATGAAATTAAATCTTCATTGCGAAATCGTGATATGCGTGAGTTGAACCACGAACATATTTTTAATTTTCCTCTGAATAAATTAAATGGTCTTGATCTGGATCAAATTACACCGGGATTAAGGGATATAGCCGATCAATATTGCCAAGATGAAAAGTATGTTAATTCTATCAAAGAGTTGGGCAAAAATTATTTATCTGATGGTGATATTTTATTGCATGGTGATTATTTCCCGGGTAGTTGGCTGAGAACCCAAAATGGAATTAAAATTATTGACCCGGAATTTTGTTTTTTCGGAAGTGCAGAATTTGATGTAGGGGTGGTCATAGCCCATCTCAATCTGGCGAGTCAAAAAAATGAACAAATTGAATATTTTCAAAATGAATATATAGCTAATAAAAGTTTTAATATAAGTTTAGCTAGACAATTTACCGGTGTCGAAATCATGAGACGGCTCATCGGAGTTGCACAGTTGCCACTTTCGCTAAATATAGAGAATAAAATTGAATTGTTAAATCTATCTCGCAATCTGCTTGTAGAATAGTACAATTAAATTTCAGATCTAAATTTGACAAATTGCCACATCTTTTCTATTTTTTAGTTTGATATAATACTATAGTTTAGAAAGTCATACCCTGAAATTATAAATTTAAAAATATTGTAAACTGGCTGCTATCTGTTTACTCATTATTTGCCTTAAACAATTATAATTAAAAATTAATGCGCTTACCGCTAGCAGAAGAAATCCAAATTACCAGTGTCTTGGAAATATTTTTAGATGCCTATGGCAATAAAGATATTAATACAATGATGCGGTGTTTTTCAGATGATCCTGACACAGTTGTTATCGGTCCTGGTGAGCAGGAGAAAATTATGGGTACGTCAAATATCCACAATTCTTTTGCCAGAGATATGCAAGGGGCGGATGATTTAAAATTTAAACTCACCTGGCAAGTCGTTGCCGGCTCCGGTCCTGTTTCTTGGGTTGCATCAGAATGTTTTGTTGATATCACTGTTCAGGGTATCACAACATCCGTAAAAGCAAGATGGACAGTTGTCCTTGAAAACCGCGGTGGGTATTGGCTCATCAGACATTCTCACTTTTCTCTACCTGCTGGAGAAGGGGAAGAAGAGGAGCAGCAGCAACAATATTAACATAATATAAATTTACCTAAACCTGAGTCACTAGTTAATAGACTATTATAATTATTGATTTGTGATCAATCTATTCCGTCGATATGACTGTATTTCCATCAAGTGCAGCATCCAATGTGTGCCATGCCAGCGTTGCACATTTAATTCTTGCCGGAAATTTTCTAACACCGGCCAAGGCTGCTAAATCTCCACTCTCATCTAAATCAATTTCTTGATCGTTATTTCCAGTTAATATTTTATTGACATCTAAAATTATTTTGCGTGCTTCATTGACAGTTTTTCCCATCACTTTTTTTGTCATTAATGACGATGATGCTTTTGATATTGCGCACCCTTCCCCTTGAAAGCTAACGTCTTTAACGATGTTGTCTTTGACTATCAAAAAAATAGTTACTTCGTCACCACAAACTGGATTATTTCCATCGGCTTTATGGGTACATGCCTCGAT
This sequence comes from Opitutales bacterium, assembly GCA_021772565.1. Taxonomy (GTDB): domain Bacteria; phylum Verrucomicrobiota; class Verrucomicrobiia; order Opitutales; family JAJFLR01; genus JAJFLR01. The sequence continues at coordinate 23,400 of JAJFLR010000060.1, forward strand.
AGCACGATAATTTCTGGGCCGACTATTGTGATCTAAAATTATTTCCTGATAGAGTTCCTGTAAGTTTTCATCAATCATTGATCAAATTTAAAATTTTGTTCATACTTTTTATCCACACCTTATGTAAATAACAAATGATTAAGCTTATAAATACATAGTTTAATTCTAGGATTGAATATCTGAGTAGATTAAGATTTTTTATCACCTATAATTTACAGGTTGCAAATGATTCATTAAAAATAAAATTTATTAATTATGAGTAATGTAATTTTTAATAACATGGTTTTAAGGGATGGGCATCAATCTCTAACTGCCACCCGTATGCGAACTGAACAAATGATTCCGGCACTTGATGATCTTGATAGTTTGGGATTCGGTGCACTTGAAACTTGGGGTGGCGCGACTATCGACTCTGGATTGCGATTTCTCGGAGAATTTCCATTCGATCGGCTTGATGCTTTAAAAAAAGGGGCTCCGAAAACTGATCATATGATGCTGCTTCGAGGGCAGAATATTGTGCAGTATTCAAATTTCCCTGATGATGTTGTTGAAGCATTTGTAAAATGTTCTGTCAAACATGGAATGGATATATTTCGAATTTTTGATGCCTTAAATGATATGCGGAATATAGAGACTGCTGTCAAAGCCGTTAAAGCATCCGGCAAACATGCTCAAGGTACAATTTGTTACACTTCTAGTCCTGTTCACACGATTGAAAAATTTATTCAAACAGGTGTTGAAATCGAAGAATTAGGCTGTGATTCAATTTGTATAAAAGATATGGCGGGGTTGATCCCTCCGTATATTGCCTATGAGATTATTAAGGGCCTGAAGGCAAAAGTTAAAATACCAATCAATATTCATACGCACGAAACTGCTGGCCTGGGCGCACCCACTTATTATGCCAGTATTGAAGCTGGAGTTGATATGATCGATACATCAATTGTGCCTTTTGCTAACGGAACCGGTCAGCCGGATACCGTTCGAATGCTATCTCTTTTGGAAAATCATCCACGCAAACCTGATTATGATTTAGAGAAATTAAAAAATTTACGCACCCATTTTGAAAAAGTTTACAAAGAGCTTGCTGATTTTACAAATTTCTCAAACGAACGTGTCGACACTGATGCTCTGACTTATCAAGTTCCAGGTGGAATGTTGAGCAATTTCCGTAATCAGCTTAAAGAACAAAAAATGGAGGATCGTTTCGATGAAGTGTTTAGAGAAATCCCTCACGTGAGAAAATGTCTTGGCTGGATACCACTAGTTACGCCGACATCTCAAATCGTCGGAGTACAAGCGATGCTTAACGTGAAATTTGGTCGCTGGAAAAACTTTTCCCCGCAGGCTACTGATATTGCTCTCGGCTATTATGGAACTACACCGGCACCAGTTGATGCTGAAGTTCGTAAAATTGCTGCAGAAAAAAGTGGAAAGGAGCCGATAGATTGTCGACCTGCAGATCTACAAGAATCGCGCATGGATAAACTTAGATCTGAGCTAAAGGAAAAGGGATTTCCGGATGATGATGAAAATTGCGTCATTCATGCTATGTTCCCTCAAGAACTGGAAAAATATTATAAGAAAAAGAAAGAAGCTGAAGAAGCTCCAAAAAATATTTCTGAAAGTGATGGTGAGCCTAAACGATTTGCGCTGACGATCGATGGACAACGTCACGATGTTTTAGTTGAGGAACTGAATTGAGAATTAATAAAGTAAGTCTTTTTTCTAATAATATTTGCATTACTCAATAAGGTCTTCAATATTCTGTAATTTATGAGTAACAATGATGACCATCCCATACTTCAACATGCACCAATCATTGAGGCAGTATTCGACATACAATGTCGATCAGATTCGCATCTCAATTCTGATGACATAAAACAAAAAGCAATTAACCTATTAAACCAGTCGTATCCACATGTTAGAAATGAATATATTCTAGAACAACAAATACAATCAAGTGATCAAAAGTCTTATGAGTTAACTGTTAATGAAGAATTAAAAGGATTTCGTTTTATTTCTGATGATAAACTTCAATTAATTCAATTTCGTAGGGACGGGATTTCCTTTAATCGTCTAGCACCATATTCTGCATTTGAAGATTATCTTCCAATAGTTAAAAGTAATTGGAAAATATATTATGACATTACTTCCCCAGTCGAAATTACACGGATTGCCCAACGTTTTATTAATAAAATAAATATACCATTAAATGATGGAAGTGTTGATCTCGAACGTTATTTAAAAGTCGTGCCTAAATTAGTTAACGAAAAAAAATTCATTTTAACAGGGTTTCTAAACCAAGTACAGATAACAGATAATGATAAACTTTATTCTGCAAATGTTACAATAACAAATCATAAAACTATAAAAGGGTTACTACCAATTATCTTAGATATTGACGTTTACTACAAACATCGATTTGATTCTAGTTCAATAGACTTTTGGCAACATTTTGAAAATCTTAGGGTCTTTAAAAACAAAATTTTTTATGATAGCTTAACTGAAGAGTGTTTAGAACTTTTTAAATGAATTTAGTAGCAGCAAATAATTTCACATCGTTTACATCTTTGCCAAGTTCGGGTGCTAAAAGTAGCGAAGGAAACATAGTTTATGAACGTATAATGGATTATGTTGAGAAATATAATCAATCAATTGCAATTTCAGGAAATAAAAGAGTGACCAATGATGAGTTATGCGATGTTTATTTAGAATGTAAAAACCCTAATTGGGATGGATATAATGCAATTCCCGTATCAATAGAAATTTGTAAAGCTGCATTGAAATTTACTCAAGCATTGCCAATAGATATACCGGCTCCAGAGGTTTCTGCTGAGGCTGATGGAGAAATTTCATTTGAATGGTATCAAGGAACAAAAAAAATATTTTCTGTAAGTATTGGAGCTAACAACCGTTTGTCATTTGCAGGTATAGACGGCGATGAGGAATGGTATGGTGTGAGTACATTTATTGATCAGATATCACCAAAAGTTATTTCTGGCATTTTTAGCATAATTATATAATGAAAAAATTGCCTTCTAGCTTACTTGAAAAAGTTGATGATAGTGAAAAAATAACACGTTTCATCATATATTCAAGGTTTATTAACAAGGATAGAAATCGAGTTAAATCTTCAGCATTTATCCCTAACCCATCGAATTTACAACTATCTGTATCTCGAATATGTGATTTATCAGATGAAAACATTTGGGCATTGTCTAAACCGGTTTATGAAATTCGCAAAAAACTATATGGTAGGGCTGATATTGAAGCTCATTTAATCCGGAATGAAAAATTAAATGTCGTTTCAAGCGAACCACCAGAAAGACACGCTAATGTTGTAGGATGGCACAATAATGACGGTAAAATCCAAAAAGCTAGACACAAAAAAATTGCACTAAAATTAGCAGATGATGCTAAATTGGTACTTTGTTCGTCAAAATAGGGTCTGGATAAAATTGATTATAGCTCATGGATGCTGATCAAAAAAAAATTGAAGAATATAGAGAAGCAGGATCATCTTACCGTTATCAGAATAGCATTTTTATTGCTGAACTTTTTGTTTTTATTTTTTCAAATTTAATTTTGTTAAACATTTATTTGTCCCATGCTAATGGGAGTAGTTCGAAAATTTTTATATCTACAGTTGGTGTAGTCTTATCGGTGGTATTTTATATAATCGCAGATCGAGCTGGGGACTACATGCATGCATCCAGAAATAGGGCGAAAGAAATTGAGAAAGAGTTGGGATTAAATCTTTATACTTCAAATCCTAAAGGACGACAATTTTTTACCGCTATAAATTTGATCAGATTTACTTATCTATTTGGATTAACGAGTTGGGCGATAAACGCGATGTTAACTTTGCTTTAAGCAATATTAAAATCATCTAAACTAAAAACAGCTCGTACGGGTACATTAAATTCTTTTTCTAAACTTTCTTTGCCACCGGCTTTACGATCGACTAACGCAATCATGCCAACGAGTTCGTACTTACCATTTATCAATTCAACACAGGCTTCCCTGATCGATTTCCCACTTGTGATAACGTCGTCAACTGCGACAACTTTTGTGCCTTCTGGCAATTGGTTTTCTATTTTATTTTTTGAGCCATGTTTTTTGGGTTCTTTCCGAATTATTGAACCGTTCACTGTTAAATGACCATTTTCAAATGCTTTCATTGCAACAGCTGCAGTAATAAAATCCGCCCCCAATGTAAGTCCGCCTATTGCAACCGGCTTTTCATTAAGTTGATCAATTTCATCTAAAAAAGCTTCAGCGATTAAATTGAGGCACTCGCCATCCAATGTCGCTTTTTTGCAATCAAAATAAAATGAAGATTCAGCTCCAGCGGTAAGATTGAAAGAACTGTCTCTTATCAAGCATCGACTCTGAACAAGTTGACGTAATTTTTCTTTGTTTTCCGGTGATATCATAGATTTTAATTATTAAGATTTAGTTCGTTACTAATTGCTTGGATTAATGAAATTAGTTCTTCAAGAATGTAATTTAGTTCTATATCACTAACAAACCTTTTGGTAAATCAAGCCCAAAAACTTTGTCGGAAAAATCATTTAAAATACCTAAAGTTTTACTAGATAGCAGATTGGTAATATCGTCTGCGACAGCTCCACATAATGCATATGGGAATCCATTTAAAATCATGTCATTATCAATGAAATAGCCATAGATTTGATATTCCTCTGATTTATTTATTCGATCACCCTTAATAATACAATTAGACATCCATTTTTCATAATCTAAATTTACATCGTTAAGTAGTTCACTTTGTCTCTTATTTAAATCAACATGTTCATCAAAGTAATGACTGATTAGCTTTTTACTGGTATCAGATAATTCATTATAAAGTTTTTTTTGACAGTCCAGGCACATGGCATATTCAAAAATTACTTCACCCTTATTGAATGCCTTTTCGATTACATAGTTTGTCTCGTTTTCTAAAATATTGCAGTCGCAAATTGAACACTTTTCAAAAGCTTTGTCTGTTTCAACTGACCAGAAAATTTTCGGGATAGGTATGTATTCATTAAAGTAATCCATTGCTATCTGTTATAATTCGTTAATATATAATGACTGGTACATGATAGATTTGATTCTTAATATACTTTTAAGACCATTTAGCTTCATATCAATGTCAATAAAGTTAAATATTGCTAATCTATATCAATTATTCCTTTTACCTTTAAAAAATTTTTGAATCAGTAATTTGCATTCTTCCTCTAATATTCCAGATGTAATTTCGCAATGATGGTTGAACTGTTTTATATCATTTAAATTTGTTGCACCTCCTAAACACCCCATTTTATTGTCAGATACTGCATAGTAAACTCTTGATATTCTCGACATTAATATTGCTCCACTACACATAGGACACGGCTCTTTAGTCACATATAATGTGGCATCATTTAAACGCCAGTCGCCAATGAATCTGCTGGCTTGAGTTATCGCTAAAATTTCAGCATGTGCAGTAGGATCTTTTGTCGACTCAACCATATTATGTGACGATGCAATTAATTGACCTTGATAAAGAATAACTGCACCGATCGGTGTCTCATCCTCACTCCATGCATCAATAGCTTTGTTATAAGCTTGCTTCATATAATATAGATCGTCTCTTTGGAGCTCAGATGGATAAAGTTTTTCGAAAGGACAATTGATTTTATCCATATTATTATTTTTTATAATTTAATTTTAAATATCTAACTAAGTGGATTTATTAAATTTAGACTTAAATATCGCAGAAAGCAAAAAAATTGAATTAATTTAGTATGCAAACGAGTTATCAAGTAATTGCACGTAGATGGAGACCGAAACAGTTTGAAGAACTGGTTGGGCAGGAGCATATTGTTAGAACACTCAAAAATGCTATTGATCAAAATCGTATCGCGCATGCATATTTATTGGTCGGTCCAAGAGGTACTGGAAAAACCAGCACTGCTCGATTGTTTGCTCAGGCATTAAATTGTGAAAACGGGCCGTCGGTTGATATTCCTAAAGATTCAGAAATTTGTCAGGCTATACTAACCGGAAGTTGTATGGATGTGATTGAAATCGATGGAGCGTCAAATAATTCTGTCGATCAGGTCCGACAGTTAAGAGATGATTGTCAATACTCTCCCACGCAATGTCGTTTTAAAATATATATTATCGATGAAGTTCATATGCTCTCAAATCAAGCTTTTAATGCACTGTTGAAGACATTGGAGGAGCCACCTGCACATGTGAAATTTATCTTTGCGACAACAGAAGCACATAAAGTAATTCCGACAATAGTTTCACGCTGTCAACGTTTTGAATTCAGACCAATATCAAATGATGTCATTGTGGACAAACTTCGACTGATTGCCGATTCAGAAAAAGTAACTATTTCAGACGAAGCTTTATTCTCAATTGCCAGATTAGCAAATGGCGGTATGCGTGATGCACAATCAACATTTGATCAGATGATTTCCTTTTGTGGTGAAACAATAACACAAGAAGATATTCTCAATGTTTACGGTTTAGCCGGTCCTGAACAAATTCGTGAGATTGCTCAATCAATTACAGAAGCAAATTACAAAAATTTACTCAGTTATGTTAATAATTTAGCTGATGAAGGTCGTGATCTTTACCGTATACTTGTTGATTTACAGTCCTTTTTCAGACAAGTTTTAATCGATCAAATTCAAGACAAAAAATCTAAATTACTCGATTATCACATGAGTTCAGAGTCATTAATGAGAGTTTTGGATGTGCTGCACTCGGGTGAAACATCTGTTCAAAGAGGACTTTCCGGGAAAGTAAATTTTGAGATAACGCTTTTAAAAGCAGTTGAGCAAAGTCGATCGCGAGCGATAGATACTCTAATAAAAGAAATAACAGGGATAACCTCTAAGCTTCCGGCTAGTGGAGATAAAAAAAAAATAACTGAATCTCATCAAAAAGTAAGTAATCAATCTAGAGATGAGGAATCTGTTAAACTTGGTGAGGAAAAATCAGATCTACAAAATGATAGCAATAGTGCTTTGACTGAAAACAATAATTCAGCTGATAAAAATTCTATTTCAACTAACAAAAATTTGGAGCTTAATAATTTAGTCGCAAAAATTCCTGAATCTACAAAAAATGTGTTGACCGAACTAATGCATGGAAAATTTTGTGAAGTAAAAGTATTCGATAAGAATAGCTTAGTTTAATATGAAAAAAGCAGATGTAATAATAGTTGGAGCTGGTATTGTGGGGTTGGCCACTGCTTATAGCTTGGTTAAAAAAAATCCCGGTCTTAAAGTTATCATCCTTGAAAAAGAAAATTCGTTAGCTAAACATCAAACGGGTCATAATTCCGGAGTGCTTCATTCTGGCATTTATTACAAACCAGGATCCTTAAAAGCCAAAAATTGCCGTGAAGGTAAATTAGCGATGGAACAGTTTTGTTGTGAAAATGAAATTGATTACGATATTTGTGGGAAAGTTATCGTAGCTGTAGAAAAAAAGGAATTACCTGCTATGGAAAATATTTACAAACGGGGACGAGATAATGGAATCAGCTGTGAACTAATTGATCAAAAAAGATTGAATGAATTAGAGCCCCATGCAAGTGGAGTAGGTGCTATCCATGTTCCTGAAGCAGGAATTGTTAACTACAGACAAGTTTGCGAAAAGTTGGCTAAAATTATTGTAGAAAAAGAAAGTGAAATTTTCACAGGCTCCAAAGTAACATCAATTAAATCTCAATCAAATTCGGTTATTGTCGAGGCGACACAGATTAATCAACCTATTGAAGGCAAATGGTTGATCAATTGTGCCGGATTGTATTCCGATAAAGTAACGTCTTTAACTCAAAACCCAGATGTGAAAATTATTCCATTTCGCGGTGAATATTTTGAACTCAAAACTGAGGCTCATCATCTCTGTAAAAATTTAATATATCCTGTTCCAGATCCAAACTTCCCATTTCTAGGTGTTCATTTTACCCATATGATTGATGGGACCGTCGAATGTGGCCCTAACGCAGTTTTGGCCGGCGCACGTGAGGGATACAAAAAGACCGATATTAATTTTGGCGAACTTATGGAGACAATTACCTATCCTGCATTTTGGAAAATTGCACTCAAATATTGGCAAACAGGTCTTGGCGAAATGCATCGATCAATAAGTAAATCTGCATTTGTCAAAGCCCTTCAGCGTTTGGTACCGGATATCAGGGCAGAACATCTGGAGGAGGCCCCTGCCGGAATTCGAGCTCAAGCATTATCGCCTGATGGCAAGTTAGTAGATGATTTTTTGATACAACAAAACGGCAGAGTTGTAAATGTTTGTAATGCACCTTCACCGGCTGCAACTGCGTCATTAAATATCGGGCGTCTTATAGTTGAGCAGTATATTTCATTGGAATAAAACTTTTATTTTATTTTTGCTACTAGTCGATACGATCCTAAAATTGTAGAGGCACTTTGATTTTCCCATTTACTGTCATCTAACCCCAAAAATTCTGATAACTCTTTTCCGGCAAAACCAGCTTCCACACTGACAGCACCATCATGAAGTGTGACGTAATTGATACCAAGCAAACGAGTCAGGTAAAGTTGGTAGATATGAATTTTTTTGCGTACTAGTTCATTTGTAATGATTAGTCGGGTATTTTTATTAATAACATTTCCAATCTGCAAAAGTTCTTTATCTTTAAATTGATGAAAAATCAGGTTGGCTAAAATAACGCTATATTGATTATACCCCGTGAATGTTTTTAAATCGGTTTGATGCCAACCCCAATTTCCCGGCCAATCTTTTGGTCTTGAGCAAATATCTAAGCCATCGATTTTTAAATGTTTATGCGCTTTGAGACTTTTTAACAGGTAGCGGCCGAGATCACCATTGCCAGCACCAATTTCTAATATTTTATCATTCTCGCGAAAATATTTATTACCCTGATTGGCGATCCATCGATGAGAACCCATTAAAAAATTTAATAACCGAAGGTCTTTTCGATTCTTAATAGCATCAGGATGATCTTCAGCAAGTTCATCCAGAATTTCAGGTTTAACAATTCGTTGCAAACTAATGTTGGATTTAAGATTAATTTATAGGGAGAGAAATTATTATTTTTGTGCCCTCTTTGACTTTTGAACTCACATCAATAGTACCATTGTGCAAATCTATTATTTTTTTAACAATAGTGAATCCAAGACCACTACTTTTTTTTGTGGAATACCCCTGTTGGAAAATTTTTGATAAATTTGATTTTTCAATTCCGTCACCGTTATCAATAATTTTTATATTACAGACTTTATTTTTTTTTGTAAAAATTATCTCTGAGCAGATTATTATTTCTGTAGCGTTACTTTCAATGCAATTTTTCAATACATTTGTTAGGAGTCTTTGGATAAGAATAAAATTAACTAATAAAGTGATCTCGGAATCGACTTCCATTTTAAACTTTATTTTTCTTTTAGTTGTTAGACTAGCTAACGATCTAATGGCATAGTCTGCAATATCTTTTAAGTGACTCGGTGATTTTATTAGCTTGTTGCTAATCGTAAATATTCGTGCGTCAGAAATTATTTGGCTGAGAAGTTTAATATTGTTAGCTGAAATTTCTTCGAGTTCCTTCGCTTTATCTGGATAATTTTTTATATAACTAAAGTAAGTATCAATTGGTGTAATGAGAGATAAAACATCGTGAGATAAACCTCTTGAGATACCCTCCAGAAATTCATAGTCACTGTGTAGTTTTTTTTTGATCCGACTATTATTCATAGGATCTTTTTTCATCCTAAAAATTTCTTCTTATGATAAATTATCTGTTGTTGTTATTTATTGTTTATTAATAGTATATTTAGTTATAAATGAAAGACTTATTTTTAAAATGATTATTCCTAAACTAAACAAATTAACTGATGAACAATACACTGAAGTTCTAAATATTGTTGCTGAATTCAATTGTGAGATAAAAACAATACACGGTGCGCATCGAAATATTTATGCTATCATAGGAGATGAGCGTAGTGAGACTTTGATTAATCGAATTGTTGGGCTTAATTATATAGATCGGGTTGACCGCATGGAATCGCTTTTCAAAGCGATGGATATTAATTCTGATTTAGCAAAACATGTAATTAATATTGGGAATAAAGTTGTTAAAGAAAAACCTGTTTTTATGGCAGGGCATTGTACTATTGATCCAAAAAATCCCAATTATTTTTTTGAGACAGCGCATGCTGTGAAAGAATCAGGAGCCGATGTGTTGCGTGGTGGAGTTTGGAAACCACGTACAGTACCGTATTCTTATCAAGGAAATATTAAAGCGTTAGAAATATTATTGGAAGCCAAAGAAAAAATCAGATTGCCCGTTATTACCGAAGTAATGGATGTAGAGCAATTGAATATCGTTATCGAAAATAAAATTGATATGATTCAAGTTGGAACTCGCAATGCATTAAACTATTCTCTCTTAAAAAAAATTGGCGAAAAGACAGCTGACTCCAATACGATTATCCTTTTAAAAAGAGGTCGCCATATGGCACCTGTTAATGAATTTCTCTGTTCAGCCGAGTACATCGTATCTAACGGGAATCCTAATATTTTATTATGCCCACGAGGAACTATGCCAAATCTTGATAGTTACAGAAATCATCCGGATGAATCCATAGTCCCACTGATTAAACAAAAAACATGGGCTCCGGTAATTGTTGATCCATCTCATTCTGTGGGTAAAGCCCAGTACGTTTCAGCGTGTGCGTTAGCAGCAATGTCGTACGGAGCTGATGGTTTGGTTGTTGAGACTCATTTTAATCCAACGGCTGGAATCGGCGATGATCCTGTCCAGAGTATTAAGCCATCAGTGCTTCAACAGTTGATTACAGATTCGGAAATAGTTTGGAATTTAAAATCAAGGTTTACCTTGAGTTAATTTTCCAATTGTTTGATTTTGTATTTTATACTCGGGCAAAATTAATTCTCTAAAAGACCTTCTCTTTTTAACAGAGAATTGATATCCGGATTCCGCTGCATGAAATCGCGAAATAATTTTTCAGGATCTTCCGAATTACCTTTACTCAATATCTTTTCACGAAATTCTTTACCGACATAACCGTTGAGTACGCCTTCATTTCTAAAACGTGTAAACACGTCAGCGTCCAAAACTTCTGCCCATTTGTATGAATAGTAGCCTGCTGCATAACCAGTGCTATCAGCAAAAAGGTGACTGAATTGAAATAAATTTAACGGCTGTTTTGTCTTTGTGGGGTAATAGTAATCAGACAAAAGTTCTTCTAATTTTTCTTCAAAGTTTTCACTGCTAAAATTTTCAAAATTACAGTGTAATTCTAAATCCATTTTAGCAAATGAAAGTTGGCGCATAGTATTTCTTGCCGAATGAAAATTTCGAGATCGAAGCATTTTTTCAAAAAGATTGTCTGATATGCGTTCCCCTGATTCAAAGTGTTTTGCAATGAGATCAAGTCCCTCTTTTTCCCAGCACCAGTTTTCCATAATTTGTGAGGGAAGTTCGACAAAGTCCCATGCGACATTTGTGCCATTGAGTGATTTAATTTCAATCTCACCAAAAATATGGTGGATCAAATGACCAAACTCGTGGAAAATAGTTAAAACTTCATCATGCGTTAACAAAGAAGGGTTATTATTAATAGCTGGAGATAAGTTTCCACAAATTACCCCGAGGTGAGGATTACGTTTTTTACCATCGGGTCCGCCGGTGATTAATGCTTCCATCCAGGCCCCGTTGCGTTTTGATTCGCGTGGATACCAGTCTGCATAAAAACTACCAAGGTGAGTCTTGTCATAATCTCTAATTTCGTAGTATTTTATATTTTTATGCCAACCCTCGACCGGTCTGGCCCATGGTGGTAATGTGCCGGGAAAACTGGGCGGTCCTCCTTCACGATTAGCTTTTAAAAATATTGATGGCCGTTCCTTCACTCTAATGTCATAAATAAGTTCTGTGATTTCAACCAATCCATCGATTACATTTTTAATAGGAAAATAGGGACGCAGCTCTTCTGTATCAAAATCGTATTTTTCCTTACGAAGTTTTTCTGCCCAGTAAGCAGTTTCCCATGGTTCGAGTGCTTCTTTAGGTTGATTCGATTTTTCAGCTTTAAAATTTTCTAGCTCATCACATTCCCTATCGTAAGCAGCTTTTATTTTTTGATGAAATTCTTCAATAAATTTTTTTGCAGTGTCACCATTTTTTGCCATTCTACGACCTAGGATCAAGTCAGCAAAATTATTTTTTTGCAGTAATTTTGCCTTTTCATTTCTGAGTGATAAAATTTTCCAGACAAGTTCCTTGTTATTATAGGGCTCATTTCTGCCGACTAAATTGTAAGCTTCCCATAGCCGTTTTCTCAAATCTGCGTCATCAAGATATTTGATGGCTGGAACATATGAAGGAGCTTGTAGTGAGAATCTCCACTGTGGTGAATCTTCACTGCCAAAACCCTTGTTCAATGCATCTTGTTGTGCGGCATCGACCGCCGATTGTGGGAGGCCGCTTAATTTTTCTTTATCAGTTACTATAATTTCAAACTCATTGGATGCATCCAAAACATTTTCAGAAAATGTCTGTGTTATCTGGGTGAGTTCTTTTTCAATTTCACTGAACCTCTTTTTATCATCTTCAGACAAGTCAGCACCGTGTAATGTAAAATAGTTAATAGTTTCATCGATAAATCTCTTTTGAACTGGGCCTAATCTTGAAACTTCATCTGATTGCGAACTATGTTTAATGATTTTCCAAAGTTTTTCATTTAATGGAATGCTGGAAAAAAATACCGAGATTTTTGGCAGCATGTTATTAAACGCTTTTCGTAGCTCAGGTGTATTGCACAATGAGTCAAGATGGGTTGCTTTTTTCCACGCATTTTCTACTATTTCTGTCGCATTTTCTAATGCATTAAAAGTGCTTTCAAATGATGCACTACTGAGGTCTTGATTTGCTATGTCGTCAATTCTTGCCTGTGCAATATCAACTGCTGAAACTATACCATCCTCTAAAATATCAGGTCTGAGCTGCGACCATTGAATTTCAAAATTGTTATCAAGAAATGGATTTGTCATTACAAACTTAGTTTGTTAAATATTGAGTCAATATGAGTGATTTTATCTGAATTGTTTCGAAATCAGTAAATGCTTCAATACTAAAATACCAATTATATAGCATAAATATTAACGCATTTATAACTTCACTTAGTCTATATGAAAATAGATACTTAATGTGATTTAAAAAAGTTTCTTTTTAATCGATAGTGGTAAGCATATTAAAACTATCAATATTCATATAGTCAAAATACCAATCGTTACACTCAAGTAGTCTATTGCAATTCGCTTACGAATTTGGCGTTAGACTTCATTAAATTAAACAGTATGCAAATTACAACCTTATCACAACTCATTCCAATTCTCCAGACGGCGATCAGCCCTGTTATATTAATTTCAGGCATCGGTTTACTCCTTTTGACAATGACAAATCGTCTTGGGCGTGCTGTTGACCGTGCAAGAAGTTTACATGCCGACATTATTAGTGCTGAAGGTAGTAGTAGAGAGAAGATTGCGGAACAGATACAAATCCTTTGGAAACGTACTCATTCTATTCGATTAGCGATTACTCTGGCATCACTGAGTGCATTGCTTTCATCGACACTGATAGTAGCGATATTTGTCTCGACCTTGTGGCAAGTTGAAATAGCAGGGTTTATCACATTATTATTCATGGTCTCTATTGGGTGCCTGATGGGATCACTTGTTATGTTTATCTATGACATAAACAACTCGTTGACCGCACTTAAAATTGAGTTGGGAGACAGTGGAATTAACAAGACGTAAACTATTGATTTAAGATGGCTAAAGTATTCAATTAAACATAAACAATAACTGCAAACTAGCTGGATCAGCTGGCAGAAATGAAATTGGATTAAATTATAACGCGTTGATGGCAGTGTGTTTGAGTGTCCTTCTCAAACTTGCAATTGTGAATATGAAATAACGCTTAAAATACTGAATTCATATCCTGCTATAAGATATTTGTTAATAAAAACAAACTGTCGAATATAAGAATCAGTTTTGATCCTAATACTAATCGATTTATTATTTGTTTATCAATCCTTGACATAATTGGATTAAAAAATATTTAAGTGAGACTTAATTTTTAAATAAATGAAACCAACCTATAATCCATCAAAGATAAGAAGAGCACGAAAATTTGGGTTTCGAGCTAGATTAAGTACCCGTAGTGGACGGGCAATATTGGCTGCACGTCGGCGCAAAGGACGTAAACGCCTTGCGGCCTGATTAGGCTTTGTTATGCGATTTATCGCTGGGCAAAGATTGCGGTGCGACCTGGATTATAACACCGTCCGTAGCGAAGGGAAACGTATTGATTGTGGGGTTTTTGTCATACAACTTAGGCAGAACACGAATATTTCAAATAATAACCTAAAAATCAGGCGTATGGGAGTCATTGCCTCCAGGGCAGTTGGAAATGCAGTTAAGAGAAATCGTGGTAAAAGGTTATTGAGGGAAATTTTTCGCCTAAACCAGAATATTCTTCCAACAGGCTGTGACATAGTGTTAGTTGCTCGAAAAAAAATTGATGAATATTCATTTCAGGAGCTGCAAAAGAGATATTTAGCGGGATTAAAGAAATTAGGGATTTAAAAATAGAAATTGGATTCAAACGGTCATGAAGCTTTATACAATTTAAAAATAGTGGAGCGAATATAATTTATAGCACTGATACGAAATTAAATCAAAAATACTTAATATGAAACTAAATTTCAAATTACCATTTTCGAATTTTAAACCTATTTACCTATTTATCTTATTAATTAAAATCTATCAGCTTTGTCTTTCGCCTATGAAAAAAGTAATATTTGGAGCACATGCCGAATGTCGTTATTATCCAACTTGTTCGGAATATGCGTGTCAGTGTTTAACAAAGCATGGAATTTTTATGGGTATAATATTATCGATAAAGAGAATAATACGGTGCCATCCATTTCACGAAGGTGGTTTTGATCCTGTTCCGGAAATTCCGGATAGCAATCATTAGTTAATATTTGAAGTACGCGCAATAATGGATAGACATTACACAGTTATCGGTATATTTTTTGTCACAGCCGCATTGGGATTAATGGTCTGGCAGGGTATGGAGTCTAAAAAAAGGGCTGAAGAGTATCGTCAGCAAAATCCACCACAAATTGTTGATGCGACATCTGATAGTAGTGATTCAGACTCTTCACAATCGACTACACCGGCTGATGATAGTAATGCAATTCCTGCATTACTTCAGAACTCTGACCCAATTTCTAAACAACAATATTCTGATGAGGGTGGGAGTCTTATCACAAAAGTTGAGGATAAAGAAATAAAGCCGGTAGTGAGCGATATTGAAATTATCCATTCTATGGAAAATGAGTTTTTTAAAGTCGATTTTACTAGTTTTGGTGGTGCTATTAAAAGAGTGGCATTAAAAAAGTATGCTGCTGAAATTGGATCTGACACCCCATATATTTTTAATGAATATTCTGATGTTCCTGCATTAAGTATCAGTCTTAAAGATAGTTCGGGTAGTGTTCATGAATATGCTCCAAATTATCAACTGTTGGAAAAAAGTGACAAAGGCATTAAATTTGGCTTAACCCTGTCAACCGGTGTGGAGGTGGTTCGTGAATATTCATTTTCTATCTCTGATAATGAAGCGACTCCATATATTATTTCTCATACAACTCGGTTTTTAAATCGAACAGAGTCACATTTTAAAATTGATAAACTTTATGTAAATGTTGGAACTGCTGCCCCTACGGATTCGGATCCGACTGGATATCTACTCAACTTTGGCTACTACGATGGAGAAAAGGCGCACTTTATTAATGCAAGTAAATTTAAAGCTGGAGGATTTCTCGGAATGTTTAAACGTCAACCTATGGACTCATTGCAGGAATCGAGTAAATCTTCCTGGGTCTGTGTGAAAAATCAATTCTTCACTGCTATTGTCACGCCAAAAATTTTGGGGAACGGGATTTATGTTAAACCTGTAGAATTCCCCTCTGTTGAAGATGACAAATCTATAGTTACCGGAATTACGGGTAGTATTGAATTTAATTTGGATACAATAAATCCAGGAACGCAAAGAGTTTTGGAACTCGATTACTATGTCGGGCCAAAAGAACATAAGAGATTATCAAAATTACCCGAAAATCAAGAATTGGTCATGCAATTTGGGTTTTTTAAAGTTATCTGTGTGTTATTGCTTAAACTTCTTATCAATTTGGAAGGGTTGGTAAAAAATTATGGAATCGCTATTATTTTAATGACTCTGATCATTCGTCTCTGCTTGTGGCCGTTGACTGCTAAGGCTGCTCGATCTGCTAAGGAGATGTCTAAAATTCAAGAACCGCTACAACAGTTAAAAGAAAAATATAAAGGTAGTCCGGAGAAGCTCAACAAAGCGACCTTGAAATTATTTAAAGAACACAGAATAAACCCAGCAGCAGGGTGCTTTCCAATCTTAATACAGATCCCGATATTTTTTGCCCTTTTCAGTATGTTGCGCAGTGCCTCAGAATTGCGATTTGCTTCATTTATGTGGATTGATGATCTATCACTTCCCGATCAATTTGCAATTATTGGTGGTATTCCAATAAACATTCTGCCTCTATTAATGGGAGTAACTATGTTTTATCAAATGAAAATGACACCGACTACAGCTGACAAAACTCAGCAAAAAATTATGCAGATGATGCCGGTGATATTTTTAGTCATTTGCTACAATTTTTCATCCGGGCTTGTGTTGTACTGGACAGTTTCAAATTTATTCTCCATTTTTCAACAAGTCATAACTAATAAAAGTAAAGATAAGGAAATTATTCCGGTGATAGAACCTGAAACGAAAGAAAAGAGTCAAACACCTCTTATTAAGAAAAAACGAAATAAACCCAAAAAAAATTAGAAGTTAGATATGTCCGGGCATAGTAAATGGGCGACAATTAAAAGGCACAAGGCTGCGGTTGATGCTAAACGCGGAAAAAAGTTTAGTGTCATTGCAAAAGAGATTTCAATGGCTGCACGTGATGGAGGAAGCAATCCGGAATTCAATATGCGATTGCGAACATTGTTATCAAAAGCAAAAGCTGCTAACATGCCTTCGGATAACATCGAGCGCGCTATTAAAAAAGGCACAGGGGAACTTCCTGGACAATCATACGAGCAACTGACTTATGAAGGTTATGGGCCGGGTGGTGTAGGAATTATTGTCGAAGTAACAACTGATAATAAAAATCGAAGTGCTGCAGATGTGCGTAGTGCTTTTACTAAATATGGCGGTAAATTAGCAGTTTCAGGTGCTTTATCGTTTAACTTTCACAGGTTAGGGCAATTTTTAATTTCCGCTGAAAAAACTAATGAAGAAAAACTGATGGATATTGTTATTGATGCCGGGGCTGAAGATATAAAAAATATGGATGATCATTTTGAAGTTATCTGTCCAATGGCCTCCTATGATGAAGTTTCATCAGCACTTGAAAAAGCAGGTATTGAATCAGATGAATCAGAAATTGCTTACATCCCTAGTAATTTAATCAACGTTAGTGAATCTGATATTGCTAAAAGAGTAATGAAACTGGTAGATATACTCGATGAACTTGAAGATGTGCAGCATGTTTACTCTAATTATGACATTGACGAAAAATTGTTGAGTTAAGGCGGTTATAAATTTTTTTGACGTTATTTTTTTAATAATTAATACTGGTTTCCTCAGATAATATAGTTAATGGATAAAAACGATATCATCGATATTCTTGAAGAAATTGCAGTATTACTAGAACTGAAAGGCGAAGGTGTCTTTAAAGTTAGAGCTTATCAGTCAGGAGCTCGTGTACTTGAGACATTGGAAGAAGATTTTAAATCATTAGTCGATAACAACGGACTTATAAATATTTCTGGAATAGGGAAAGCACTCGTTGAAAAAATTACCACTTTATACAATACTGGAAAATTAGATTATTATGATCAATTAAAAGCTTCTGTCCCTAATGGATTAATAGAAATGCTTGATATTCCGGGATTGGGTGCAAAAAAAATTAAAGCAATTCATGAAAAATTAGGTGTTGATTCTATTGATAAACTAACGGAAGTTTGTCAAAAAAAATTAGTGGCTGATCTACCGGGGTTTGGTGTTAAGTCACAAAATAAAATATTAACCGGCATAAAAAACAGAGAAGCATATGGTAAACGACATCTCTGGTGGCGTGCCAATAAAGTTGCCGAAATAATATTAAACGAATTGAATCAACTACCGGAAGTTGAACTCATAGAAAATGCAGGTAGTCTTCGTCGATGTTTAGAAACGGTTGGAGATCTCGATTTTATAGTAGCATCTTCTAAGCCTGAGCCGGTTATGAAAAAATTTACATCGTTAGATAATGTTGTTGAAATTACCGCAAAAGGTGAAACGAAATCCAGTGTTAGATTTGATGGGGGAATGCAGGCTGATTTAAGGGTTGTTCCGAAAGAGCAATTTTATTTTGCACTACATCATTTTACAGGATCAAAGGATCACAATATTTTGATGCGTCAGCGTGCATTAAGTAAAGGTTATAGTTTAAGTGAATGGGGGATTACGGCAAAAGGAGCGGATAGTAAACTACCGATGGATAAACAGTTTAATTCTGAAAAGGAAATTTTTGAATTTTTAGATCTAAACTATATTCCCCCGGAACTGCGCGAGGGTATTGATGAGTTGGACGCATCAGAAAAAAACGTTATTCCTGTGTTGATTAATCAAAAAGAAATAAGAGGATCATTTCATAATCATACAAATGTCTCCGATGGAAAAAATACTTTAGATGAAATGGCAGAAGCTGCACAAAGTTTAAGGTGGGACTTTCTTGGAATTGCCGATCATTCTAAATCAAGTTTTCAAGCTAACGGATTAAGTGAAGAGAGACTTTTTCAGCAAATCGAAAAAATTAGAAAAATAAATCAGTCCGGGAAATACAAGACACATCTGTTTTCCGGTGTTGAGTGTGATATTTTACCCAACGGTGAGTTAGATTTTGCTGATGATATATTAAAAGAACTTGATTATGTCGTTGTATCTGTGCATTCGGCTTTTAGCCAGAGTGAAGATGAAATGACCTCCAGAGTAATTAGAGCATTGGAAAATCCATATGCAACGATGTTAGGTCATCCGACAGGTCGTTTGCTTCTGCGCAGAGAGGCCTATGCTATTAATTTGGAAAAAATTATCGATACTGCTATTTCCAACAATAAAATAATAGAGTTAAATGCAAATCCACTTCGACTCGATTTAGATTGGCGGCTTTGGAAAAAGGCTGCAGAAAAGGGGTTGCTCTGTGCGATTAATCCAGATGCACACAACACGAAAGATCTAAATTATGTAATTGCAGGTGTAAATGTTGCAAGAAAAGGATGGTTGGAAAGTTCTCAAATAATTAATACATTCAGTCTCGATAATATAAAACGTCTCTTTTTGAAAAATTAATAATTAATTAATTCAGACTTATATCCAAGAATTTATGAGTAAATCATCTGCAGTAGATATGTTGGAAGCATATCGTAAACAGACAGGAAATAAAGATACGCATAAGGTTACAGTCACTTGGAGAGAACGTATAATTGTATTCTTAATTGTTACTCAACTGATATTTACTGTTTGGGTTTTCGGTGGCGTCAAACTTTGGACTAACTATGTTAATATCATATTTAGTGGCGTTACGTTTCTTTTTTTATTTGTTCCGTTTTTTTACAAGGCCAGACACTTTGGCATTAGAAGTTCAACACCCGGAGAGAATTTTAAGCTATTATTTAAATTTCCTGTTTTTTGGTTTGGGCTTTTGTTAATGATATATATTTCGATACAAGGATTTAATGTGTCTGATGTGTTTGGTACTGACGGAATTTTGTGGTGGCTTATTCCTGTTAGCTACATTGAATGGCTGCCCTCAGGTTTTGATACTCCAATAGGTGGCATGAGTCCATGGCGAACAATTATTATGCTCGGTGCCCCCTGGTTAATGATATGTACGATTTGGGTGGGTATCCGTCATAGGCGGTCAATTCGCATATTATTTGTTTTAATGTGCGTCAATAATACCATTTTAGCGATTGTAGCAGTAGCTCAAAAAATGACAGGAGCAAAGCTAATTTTATGGAGATATGGAAGTGAAGCTCAAACGTTTTGGGGCACATTTATAAATGGAAATCATGGTGCAGTATTTCTCTATCTAGGCATTACAGTGTCACTCAGTCTGTACTTTTATTATTTTGAAAAATCTAAGCGCAAGATGTCTAAGAATTCATTTTATATTATATTTCTTGGGTTTGGAATAATTATGTCAACATCTTCTATGTATGCTTTAAGTAGAGGCAGTATATTGGCAGTATTTATTTTATTCTCTATGATACTACCAATATACTGTATCTTTTTATACCGATTAAGAGAATTTGGAGTGAAATTATTGCCTAACTACATTGTTGTTGTCTTAATAATTATTTTTAGTGTAAAAATATTTAATTTTTTTGATAGTAAATTAAAAGAAGAAAAAATTACTCATTCATTTAGTAATTCTATTAATTTTGAAAATTCATTACGTTATCATTTGTATCAGGCAACTTGGAAAATGATAAAGGACAACTGGATTTTTGGTTATGGTGCTGGATCTTATCGTTATCAATTTCCGTATTATCAAAGAAAATATTTTAGAGAAAACAATTTAAAATTTAAGTATAATGTGTTCGTCAGATTTGCTCATAATGACTATTTACATTACTTAAGTGAACTTGGCATTGTAGGTTGTAGCTTTATTTTTTTATCATTCCTTTATTTTTCTATTAAATATTTTAATAAAATTAAATCTATTAGGTTTCATCATACTATTATACTCGTTGGTTGTAGCATATCACTATTACACGCATTAATTGAATTTCATTTTTTTAATCCGGCGGTTCTATTCTTTTTCTCGTTATTGTTAGTTGGAAACTTAAAATTACTTGAACTGAGAGTGTAAATAAAATCGATCTAATAATATTCAGTTATAATCTCAGGATTAATCTGATCCTTTTTGTGATATTCTGTAACGTAAATAATCTCTTTTAACTCCCAAAATTCTCGCAGCTGCTGACACGTTATTTTTTTCTTGTTCCAATGCTCTTTCAATAATCTTGTCGATTGCTTCTTCCAACTTAAATCCTTCAGCAGGAATTGACCAATCGGGATTCAGCCAATCAGTTCTATTTAAATTCAGTTTAATGGATTCTGAATTTTTATTATCGTAAGTTAAGTGGCTAAAATTTATATTCTGTCCATCACCCATGATTATTGCTCGTTCTATTTCATGCGATAATTCTCTAACATTTCCTGGCCACGAGTAGTTTAATATACTTTCTTTATTTGCATCACTCAATTTGAATTTATTGTTTCCATAACGATTAGAAAAATCTATGAGAATGTGTTCTGCCAGTATTATAATATCTTCATTTCGCTCTCGTAACGGGGGTAATGTTATGCTGATCAAATTGAGTCGATGGTACAAATCTTCTCTAAAATTCTTTTCTGAAGATAATAACTTTAGATCTTTATTTGTCGCTGTTATCAATCGAACATTAACGGATATTTCTTTGTTTCCACCTACTCTTCTGATTTTTCCTTCTTCAATAGCCGTTAATATTTTTGCTTGAATTGGTAATGATAAGCTGGGAATTTCATCTAAAAATAAAGTTCCATTATCCGCCGCTTCAAATAAACCAATTCGAGCTTGTTTCGCATCTGTGAAGGCACCCCGTTCGTGACCAAATAATTCTGACTCCGCTAATGTTTCCGGTAGAGCTGAACAATTAATATGGACGAGTTGTTTGTCTGACCGAGAGCCATTATTGTGCAGCCATTTTGCAATTGCGGTTTTACCGGTTCCGGTTTCACCTTCAATTAGTATTGGGGGTAGCCGATCTTTCAAACGTTTATCTGCCTGTATTGTTTTTTCTAATTGTTGTTTAATTATTTCTAATTTTGACCCAAAATAGAATGCATCTGATTTTGAATTTTCTATACTTTTTTCAAATTCTCGAATTCGATCATTTTTTACTTCTCTGCTACATCTCTTAATTACAATTTGCAGTTCATCCAATTCAAACGGTTTTGTTAGGTAGTTTCTAGCTCCAAGTCTCATCGCTTCAACAGCACTTTTAATTCCACCTTCTGCAGTCATGATTATGACATTGGTATTATCAGAGAATTTATTTTCTTTGAGTAAATCCATTCCATGTCCGTCAGGTAGATTGAGATCAACAAGTGCGAAATCAAAGATCATGCCAGCCAGGTAATTTTTAGCCTCTTCAATATTTTTTGCTGCAGTGACAATTAACCCTTGCTTTCCCAAATGAGCGCATATTCGTTTTCTAAGAATTATCTCATCCTCAACGACTAGAATTTCTAAACCCGCTATTCCAAAATCATTCATCGATGCAGATAATTCATAGAATTGCTATATGGAGTCGAGAGATTATTTTAATAAAAATTTCAGCAACACAATATAATTTATCATTAAGCGAATAAGCGTTGATAAATAGTCGGATCGATATAACAATTCCTTACTTAATATTTGAGCAATTATGGATAGTTATCTCGTCAATTTATTATTATAATTAGTGAAAATCCTGCAGCGATACGTATTTTTTTCTGTTCTGTTTACCAGTATTGCTACAGTTGCGACATTTGTATTCGTCCTCATGGCCGGAAAAATTTTAAAAGAAATTTTAAGTATTTGGGCATCAGGTCAACTTCCTGGTTCATTAGTGATAGAATTGATTTATTTGCTGGTTCCCTATCTCATATCTTATGCACTACCTTTTGGAATACTCTCAGGAATTTTAATAGTTCTTGGTAGATTATCCTCACAACACGAAATTGTCGCAATAAAATCTATAGGATTATCAATTTGGTATGTAGCATTTCCCATTCTTGTACTATCAATATTAGCTGTAATCTTTTCTATTTTTATAAATTGTTTTTATGCTCCAATTGCTAAAACAAGTTACAAGAATATGCTTGTTGATGTGGTGAGGCAAAATCCACTGAATTTTATAACATCTAAAGTTTTTATAAATGAATTTCCAGGATATGTTTTATATGTCGGGGAAAAAGAAGGCGAAAATATGGAAGATTTTTGGGTGTGGGAATTAGATGAAAGTCACCGGGCTGTTAGACTATTGAGAGCTCAAAGCGGTAGTTTTAAATATCATGGCGAAAGTGATTCTCTTTTATTAAAATTAAATCATGGATATGCTGAGTTACGTGACAAAAATAATCCTGAAAATCTGCAGGAGATTAGACCTTCAGTATCATTTTCTGAAACAACAATTCGACTTCCACTTGAACAAATTTTAGGCAAACGTAGTAAATATAGCAGCATATCCGGTCTCAGTTTGCCGCAACTTTTGGAGAGAATTGAAATTTTAAAACGTAATATTGAGGAGTTAAACAATAATAATAAAACTTCAGATTTATCAGTATTAATGAAGGATAAAATGCAGCTGCAATTTGAAGTTCAAAAAAATATTGCTATGGCGGTATCAATATTATCTCTCGCAATTATTGGTATCCCATTAGGCATTAAAGTAGGAAGAAAAGAGACTTATGCTAATTTTGCATTAGCGCTTTCATTAGCTCTGACATATTATTTTTTAATAATTATAGTTGGATGGTTTGTCGATAAACCGGAGCTGAGAGCAGATTTATTAGTTTGGTTACCCAATCTTGTTTTTCTATCTGTTGGCTGTTGGTTTTTGAGAAAAGCCAATAAAAATTAATATAGGATTGGCTTTTATAATGATATAAGGATAAAAATAAAAATTTAAAAACTACAAACGCTTTAAACTAAGCTATTGACCCAATGACTAACAGCACTTATCGATCCAAGATGTTACAATTGCCGAATTAAATTTAAATGTCTGCGAAAGTTTTTACCATTGCAAATCAAAAGGGCGGTGTGGGAAAGACCACGACTGCCATAAACCTTGCTGCCGTTTTAGCTGGCAAAAAAATCCCAACTTTAATTATAGATATGGATCCGCAAGCTAATGCAACCAGCGGGCTTGGATTAGAAAAATTACCCGGACAGAGTATTTACGGCCCCATTCACGGAGAGGGTAAAATCTCTGACAAAGTTGTTAAAACAGGAATTAAAAATCTCTATATAGTCCCATCTGAAGTTGATTTGGCAGCCATCGAAATTGAGCTTAGCCAGCAGGAAGATTATTTAATTCAATTGAAGAATTGTATTAATTCTTTACGTGAATCTAAAAAATATAAAGTAATTATAATTGATTGCCCACCAGCGTTAGGATTGATATCAATGAACTCACTTGCTGCTTCAAATTATTTATTGATCGCCCTGCAATGTGAATATTTAGCGATGGAGGGATTGGGACAAATTTTAAAGGTTGTCGATCAGCTTAAAGAAGCCGGTGTAAATTCAGAACTGGAAATAGGAGGTATCATTATGACTATGTTTGATCGGCGTACTAAGCTTAGCAGACAGGTAGTGGACGAGGTGAAATCTCACTTTGGTGATAAAGTTTTTGACTCAATTATTCCCAGATCTGTGCGACTGGGTGAAGCTCCAAGTTTTGGTCAGACAATTTTGCAGTACGCCCCTTTAAATTCCGGAGCCTTTGCCTACAGGGCTCTCGGTAAGGAGATGGTCAATCGGTTTGAATTGAAATAATAACTGTAACCCTATTTGTTAATTGAGAGATAAATTTTACTTGCTCTATAATTTAGGGCCTTCTCAAAAATCTTTTAACGGACTCAAGTTATTATTAATATTATATTTTGGGACATTGATATTGTCAGCAATAATAAGCCCATTGTTTTACTGGAGTATTCAATCTCTAGCCGGGTTATGGCCGATAAAAATATTTACTTATTTGGCTGAAAAAGATTTTCCACGTTATTTTGATCGGTTGCGTATGATTCCAATTATTATTACGTTACCTTTTTTATTTAAATCATGCGGTTTGTTTTCATTGAACAAGTTAGGGCTCGGGTTTCAGGAAAGTTGGCTACAAAAATCGATGCTATACTTTCTCATCGGTGTAATTATGATGGCTGTAATTGCAATAACCCAATTCCAATTTTCGAATGTTGAAATTAGAGTGGGTACTACTTTTAGTTTTATACTGACAAGTTTACTTAGTGCCTTAATTTCTGGCTTACTTCTAGGGCTTATCGAAGAAATTGTTTTTCGTGGATTAGTTTTTAGAATGTTTTACTCAGCTTTTAATTCATCACTAGCGGTTATTTTAAGTGCGCTTTTTTTTGCCAGTCTCCATTTTAAAAAAATTCCAGATACTCTTTGGCCTGAAAATACTACCGTAACTTTTATCAGTGGATTCTATATTGCATTTTATACAGTGACTAGTTTTTTGGTTACATTTTCCTGGATAAAATTTTTAAATTTGTTTCTGGTTGGAGTTCTGCTTAATCTACTTTTTCTCAGAAAAAAATCACTCTGGCCTTGTATTGGGTTACACGCTGGTTGGGTTTGGTTTCGAGCCCTATATAAAAAAGTATTTGAGTCACAATATCCAGCCATAGACTGGTTTTTTGGCACCCATCTTCTTACTGATGGTATTATTACCAGCGTGATGTTATTAGCAATAATTGTGTGGGTATTTTCTAAAAAAAATACAATGTCATCGCCATAATGACTTCACGGTTAACGTTCCAACATATAGCAATTGCCATAAATCTTTTCATTTATAAAAAAATAATCATGGATCACCGCGTCATTTCATTCCTCGTGATGACAAAATGGTTGTCATTGCGAGCCCTGTGAATACAGGGCGCGGCAATCTATCTGAATTAAATTGCTTAATTACTTCATACAACTTTTAGACATTATATTTTCATTAGT
>JAJFLR010000007.1 GCA_021772565.1 Opitutales bacterium
ACAAATCCTAACGAAAAGTACAGGTAAAAAAATTGTAAAAAACATTCATATGCCCCATGTTGTTCACTAACAATACCTTGTGTATTGGATTAAATCAGTAAAATTGTATAAAAAAACTTAGGAAAACGTGGTTTAATATCAAATGGCCAATCCTCAATAAACTGCTTGCCTCCAAAAATAAAACGGTTTATTTTCGGGCGCTTATGTCAAATATTAAACCAAGTTTACTAGCTGTATCAGCTATTATAATTTTTATGTGCAGTATGTCTGTATTTGGAAAAAGTAATAAACAAATTGTAGGTGATGATCATGGATTAATTGAATATCAAAATACATTACAAGCTATAGCCGAAGCGAGACCGTTAAAGAAAACGCATCGCCAATTATCTGAAATATATCTCTGGGGTGCAGGGAAATGCCGTGATATTGGTGCGCATAGTTATGCTATTCAATTATTTGAGGAGGCAATTGATGAGGACTTTTCAAATATACGAGCTCACAGATTATTTGGAGATTATTTGATGGGTTACAGGGGAGTGTATGAGGAGGCAGCAAAATATTATTCCATAGCGGAGAAACTGCTTAATGTTGAAAATGATAATGTTATTCAATCTGAACAACAAAAAGAAGATATTAAAACACGACTCAATCGTTCAATTCAAATATTTCATCGTGATGGAAATGATGGGTTACCCATTGTAGAATCACGTGATATATCAGTTTATTTTACTCCGTACACTGAATTTAGAAAACCCTCAACTAACCATTTTAATCCATTGACACTTTATGAGCAGCAGCTGAGAATTCGTGAGAGACAAACTGCATTTCGAATCACTCAGGGACCAATTTATACGCCACTAACGGATGCTCAGATTAGAGATAGATTGCCGCGGCGTAGAGAGGAGTTTGAAATTGGTGCTAGCCTGCTTTTTCGATCTGCCAATCCGCATTACTCTCATATTCCGTATTTGAAGTTTTCTTTTGTCAATGTGACTAACGATAAAAACGGATCTATTGAACCCATTGAAGTAGTGGATCTTTGGAAAAATGAATTTGAATCTTACGAGTTTGCATTTGGTAGAGATTATTTATTATCTGCCAAACGTGATATGGATTATGAGTTTAGTATTAAACAATCTGAAAGCATAACAAGTGACATCAAGTCCGGAATTATTCAAGAAATTGAAGAAGCGACAACCTACTCATTGTTAAATAGTTTTAGATTTCGTGGAAAATCTAATACGCTTAAACTATCTACTACTTTCAGGTTTGCCGATATTGAAAACTTTGACAGCAAAGGAGACTCACTTAATCATCAGGAAATTTCACTGCGTTATTCGATGTTTCCACCACCGCAGGAGAGCGAAAACCCATCCAGATTTCGAGGTCGTCGATCCACCCATTTTGAAGTGGGTGCCTCAAGAGCAGAGAGAACATTTAGAGGTGAATCGAATCCAGGGCCTGTCTCCCTATTACTTGGCCCTTCTACAACTAGACAGGATCACCGGTTTTATGCTACTTACGAAGAGTTAGGATTGAATGACGGAAGAATCGATATCTCAAATACTTATATTGGAATCATTCGAGATTATAACTCCGGTTTTAAAAACGGAGGCCTGGAATCTCATGAAGTTAAGATTGAGCCTTCATGTGTTATAATTTATAAGTTGTACGATGATGATTTTGTAAAAGGATTAGAAAATTTACGATTTGGACTGCCCATGAGAGTAAGTTTTGGAGATGGTGGATATGATCGTTTTAATATGGGTGCCAGGTTGAATGGAACGTGGGAAATACTAAGAGGTTTAAGAATAGATCCGGATATAACGATTGATTATACTCGATTTACTGAATTCGAAAAAGATGATTGGGGATTTTTTGCTAAATTTAAACTGCGATACTAAAATTATTTAAGCAGTTTTTTTCAACAGATCAGCGATTAATAACAGTAATTTTTTAGAATTGATAGGTTTTGGAACGTAATTATCCGCACCTGCCTGAAGACATTTATCACTATCACCTGCATCATTTAATGCTGTCATTACTACTATTGGGATATCTTTTGTAGCCTGGTTAGATCGAAGAAGTTTAATACTTGTCAGACCGTCCATTACCGGCATCATAACATCCATAAGAATGAGAGACGGAACAGCAGATATTGCCTGATTATAGGCATCCCTGCCATTGTTTGCAATAATCAGATCATATCCATTCGTCGTGAGTAATATCTTCAAATAAGTGAGGTTATCCGGAGAATCATCAGCAACAAGGATGCTAAGTTTTTTTTTGGACTGAGAAGTCATTGTTTAACTTTGAGCGATAAATTAAAAAAAATTTTAAAGGAATAATATAAATGGAACCGATAATTGCTAGCTAAAATATTTTTTGTTTTTTTCCAATAATCCTATTAATTATTTGGGGTTTAACAAAATTAACTGAAATCTTGCTTTCATTTGAAATCTTGCCAAATTAAAGTATTTTAACCAAGTTCAAATATAATTGAAAATATATTAACAACTATAAATCTAAATTGAATGAACATTATAGCTTATTTAAAACCACACTGCGGTTGGAGCAAGGGCGTGCGCGCTATTTTTGAAAAATATGAACTAAAGTATGAGGATAAAGATATTATCAACAATTCTGAAATTTATCAGGAAATGGTTGAAAAATCAGGTCAGCCATTGTCACCCTGCGTTGAAATAGACGGAAAAATGCTAGCTGATGTGAGCGGTGAAGAAGTTGAAGCATATATGTTAGAGAATAAACTCATTGAATCGTGTGCGGCAGAAGTCAGTGTGCCAACTAATGCCCCATGTACCGATGAAGAACATGCTGAAATGAATAGTAAAACTATCCGATTTTTCTAAATTAAGTTTTCTGCTATTAAATTTTTTGTCTTGTTGTAGTACGAAGGATTACTGGATTCGCTGATTTATTAGCCAATGGCTAATATTTGTTTAAAGATTTAAAATATAAATACTTGTTGCTTTATAGCTTAAAACTTATCAAAAACTTAAATTTCTTATAGATTTAATCTATGCATTTAGAACATTAACATCAAATACCTTGAGAGAAGATTACATAAAAGAAGCACAAAAGATCATTCCGGATCCAAATATTTTGGTGAATGTTGTTTCACGTAGAGTGAAGCAATTAAAATTTGGGCAAAAACCTTTGGTCGAATCACTCGAGCGGCTCAGTCCCGAAGATACTGCTTTGCGTGAAATTATTGAAGGTAAAATTGATTATGAGCTATATAAGCCTGAAGATGACCAATAAATAGTTTCTGCATTTAATTTTTTTTATTGAGGAAATATTTTATATAAATTTATAGACTTCAAGTAATTTTAAACTACTAATTTGGCCTTCATGAGTGCCAAAAAAAATAAAGAATCTCGCTACAGAGAAATCCGAAATC
Source organism: Opitutales bacterium (assembly GCA_021772565.1). Classification (GTDB taxonomy): domain Bacteria; phylum Verrucomicrobiota; class Verrucomicrobiia; order Opitutales; family JAJFLR01; genus JAJFLR01. Next base: position 3,422 of record JAJFLR010000007.1, read on the forward strand.
ACAAAGCATATCGCGATTTTTTTGTTGAACAGAAATTTGAGGCGGGAATTGTTTTAACGGGAACTGAAGTAAAATCAATTCGTTTGGGTGTTGCTCAACTTGCGGATTCTTTTGCGCGTATCGAAAAAGGTGAAGTTAACCTTTATCATATGAATATCGCCGAATACGCTTTTGGTAATTTAAACAATCATAAACCGTTTCGTCCACGTAAGTTGCTTTTACATAAAAAAGAAATTACCAAGATCGAAGTTGCGATGCAAAGTGGTGGTAAATCACTTATCCCAACACGTGCATATTTTAAAAAGGGATTAGTAAAAGTTGAAATCGGACTTTGCACAGGTAAGAAAAACTACGACAAAAGAGAAGATCTTAAAAAGAAAGCCATGCAACGTGATATCGATCAAGCGATGAAACACCGTATTAAATAAAAATGGCGAATTTGCACATTATTCTACATCAACCTCAAATTCCCCAAAACACCGGTAATATTGGTCGCCTTTGTGCCTTCACCAAATTGCATCTTCACCTCATCCACCCTCTAGGATTTAAAATAACTGACAAACAATTAAAACGCAGTGGTATGGATTATTGGGAACAGTTAGATATTACTCATTATGATAACTGGCAGTCATTCGCAGATAGCAAAAAACGACCTGAAAGAGTTTGGTTGCTGACAACCAAAGCAAAAAAATCATATTGGGATGTTCAGATCAATAACGGTGATGGATTACTTTTTGGCAACGAAGGTCATGGACTCCCTGAGAATATCCATCGTTGGGCGGGTGATGAATTTCGCATAACGATACCGAGTTATAACGATAAGCTGCGTTCTCTCAACTTAGCAACAAGCGTCGGTATAGCTGCTTACGAAGCATTGAGACAACTCAGATAATTTAAGATTACATTCCTGATTTTTCACTTGATGGTCTATTAAAGCGTTTCGGAATAAATTGCTATCAGTTCACTTCATATTTAATATGAAAGTGATGTAAAACGTTGGGCTATCGTTGGTTTTCTTAATGATTGTTTCATGTGTGAGTACAAAACCTACATCGAGTGGTTTTTTGAAAAATAAAACGGAACTTACAAAAGATAAAAAAGACCATCGTTATCGAAGACCGGAATTCAATGTGAGTTTGTATGATAATGTTTATATTGAACCTATCTCATTACAGTTAACCACTAACAAACTTAATGCTGAACAATTAATTGAAGTGTCACAATATTTTCATGATTCGCTTAAATCGGCATTTGATCCACATTTTAAAATTACAGAAAAACCGACAAAAAAAACTCTAGTTGTTCGTTCAGCCATAACGGCAGTCGATTCTGTAAATGTTCCAATTAATACTGTTCTCTCATTTGTGGCAATTCCGATTGATAACGGAGGTGCGAGCGTAGAAATTGAATTGATCGATGGGTTTAGACTAAAAAACGTCAGTATGCCGAATCACGATCGGTAGCAGGCGGTGTTGGTGGGAAAGGTAATTTCAAATCAAAAACTTTAGGTTACATTTCTAAAACTGCTCACATTCGTGCTGCTCTAACTAGTATTGAAGAAGAACTGATAGAGCGAATTGTTACAAGTGCTACAATTGATTAGGCCAATTTTATTAAATGATATTTTACTAATTTACATGTTTGTGTTAAAAAAGTATAAAAAATAATTTTTTACTGCGTATTTTGTATAATAGTGTATAATAAATATACATTTAAATACAAATGACTAAATCAATATCAATAAGTGGTAGAATAGCGGAAGAAGATTATAACTATCTGATGGAGTATAATCTCTCTGGTAAAGTTACGGCTTCTGAAAAATTGCGATATATATGTAATTTCTTTCGACAGTATCATCAAAATCAAACAAATTTTGATGAATGTAATTCTGAGTTATATAGAAAGTTGGAGCCATTCATTAGAAATTTAAAAAATATTGAATATAATGAAAACATGCATTCAGAAATCATTGGTGCTATTATTCAAGTTTTACCTGAAATGATGGCAACATTAATTATAAGTAGAGCACCTGAAAAAAATGAAAAAAATATTGAATATCTAATTAATATTGAAAAAAGGATGTTTGATCTCACGATGTCATTATTTGAGAGTATTCTTCGCATGGGTTTAACCAGTAAAGCACCTACTTATAATTCTCTATTGTTTGAAAAAAATTTTGAAACAGTTGTAGAGCTAGTAGATTTAATTAAAAATAAAAATTAATAATATTATCAAAGGAAAAAAATGAAAGAAAGTATTAGTGATCGAATCAGAAGAGTTATAACAGGTACCGCGAATTCACTTGTATCTAAAATTGAAGGAGTAGCACCAGAAATTATTTTAAAAGAGGCTATCAATGAAGTTGACGATGCATTGGATGAAGTGCGGGCTGAGTTAGGAAAAATTACAGCGCAAAAACATCATGTTACAAAAGCAATCTCAAAGCTAAATAATGAGCACTCTCAGCTTGAAGATCAGATTGAATTAGCACATAAAAATGGCCGTAAAGATTTAATAGAAGCTGCCTTTTCCAGAGAAGTTGATATTGAAGATCAAATTCCAGCATTGGAAAATCAATTGAGTGATCTCAGCTCACAGGAGAAAGACTTAAATCAAGCTGTATCTGGAATTATTGCAAAACGAAATGAGATGGAAGATGAACTTTTTGAATTTATGAAAACTCAATCAGCCACTAAATTAGATAGCGAGATGAATATTGTTGGATCAGAAGAATCAAATATAAGTAAAGCGAATAAAGCAGAAAGAACATTCAATCGTGTTATTGGAGATGCAACTGGTGTACGTAAGAGTATTTTAAAAACTACGGAAGAAAATGCCAAATTGGTAGAACTTGCTCACCTAAATCGCAAAGCAAGAATTGAAGCAAAAATGAAAACTCTTGAATCAAAATAATTGTTTTACTATGTGCTTATGATAGATTTTTTTACAGCCTCTCAAAATATAATTTTTACTGCAACTTTCTTATTCCTCATATTAATAGCTATGATTCAAGTTGTCGGAATTATTTTAGGTGTGGGATTATTTGACTCGGTGGAAAATGTTTTCCCTGATATAGATTTTGAAGTTTCTGATATAGGTGATGCAGTTGATGTAACTTTTTTTCAGGGATTTCTGACTTGGCTGAATTTAGGTAAAGTGCCACTGCTCATTAGTTTTAGTCTTATGTTATTTTTATTTTCACTAGTTGGATTTTCTTTGCAATCGATTAGTCAAAGTATGGGGTTAGGTTTTTTGCCCGTTATGATAACAGTGCCATTTACACTAATGGTATGCATACCTGCGTTTCGTATTGGAAATGTTTTTTTGGCAAAAATAATTCCTAAAGATGAGACAGCTGCAATTTCCAGAAAAACTTTTATTGGTAGAATCGCAACTATAGTATTAGGTGAAGCCAATTTTAAAAAATCTGCTGAAGCTAAGTTAGAAGATCAATATGGTAAAACTCATTATGTTATGGTAGTTGCAGATAACAAAGGAGATAGTTTTTTTAAAGATCAGCAAGTACTAGTAGTTGGAATGCGTGGCTCAAATTTTACGGTCATCTCTAATCCTAACCCTAATTTGGGTGACTAAACTAAGTATTAAAATTTTTGTGATTAAATAATTAATTTAAATAAGCGTATAAAATAGAAAGGATATATTATGGGAATTGAAGTAATTGTAGTAGGTGTTGTTGGTGGTATTTTATTTATTGGTATTGTAATTGGAGTTCTCGCTAGACTTTACAAAAGGTCGTCAAAGGAAACTGCATTTGTAAGAACCGGAGTTGGTGGCGAAAAAGTGATCCTGGACGGTGGAGCAATTGTATGGCCAATATTTAATGATGTTGTTTTTGTGAATATGAGAACACTGCGTCTTCAAGTTGACAGAAAAAATGAAGAAGGACTTATTACTGCAGATCGAATGAGAGTAGATGTTACTGCCGAATTTTATGTAAGAGTAAAACCAGAAAATGAATCAATTGCAAAATCAGCTCAAACACTTGGAAACAGAACAATGGAACCGGCTACTTTAAAGGAATTATTACAAGGTAAATTTGTTGATTCACTTCGTGCAGTGGCTGCTGGACTATCAATGGAACAATTACATGAAAGAAGAGCTGAATTTGTTCAATCTGTACAATCATCAGTAAGTGAAGATTTACTTAAAAATGGTTTGGAACTCGAATCAGTATCTCTAACTGCTTTAGATCAAACTTCGCGGAAATATTTTAAAGAGGATAATGCATTTGATGCTCAAGGATTGGCAAAGTTAACTTTAATTACTGAAGCAAAAAGAGAAGAACGTAATAAAATTGAGCAAGAAACTCGTGTTAAAGTTGAACAGAAGAATCTTGAATCAGAGCAGCGCAGCATAGAAATTAAAAAAGAAGAAGAGTATGCTCGAATTAATCAGGTTAGGGATATTGAAACAGCTAAAGCTGAACAAGAATCTATTATAACTACTGAACAGGCTAATCGTAAAAGAGAAGCGGAAGAAGCAAATATATCATCGAACTTACAAATAAAAGAAGCGTCAATCGAATCTGAGAAAAAAATTCAAGAAGCAGAAATTGCATCAAAAAAACTAGTCGAAGAAGCGGATATTTTGCGACGACAGTCTATTGATATTAGCAAACAGACAGCAGCAATTGCTATCGCGATTAAATCTGAAGAGCAATCAAAAGCAGAGGCTGATGCGGCAGTTGCTCGTTCAGAAAAGGTTAAACAGGAAGAACAAGTAATAACTATTGAAAAAACTGCTATTGCTGATCGGGATAAACAAGTTCGATTAATTAAAGCTAGAGAAGATGCAGAGAGAGATGCTATTGGCATAAAAGTATCTGCTGAAGCTGAAAAACTAGCTGCAGAAGATCTTGCCAATGCTGTTGTCACAGAAGCAAAAGCAAGTGCTGATAAAATCAAAATTGTAGCCGAAGCTGAACAAAAAAGGCTTGAAGTCGAAGCATACGGGGAAAATGAAATCAATAAAGCAAAGAATATACTGGGTGATAATATTATAAGTTATGAGTTAAGAAAGCTAATAACTGAAAAAGCTCCTGAGATAGTTCAAGCATCTGTAAAACCAATGGAAAAGATTGATAGTATAAAAATTATTCAGGCTAACGGATTTGGTTTGCCTGGGGCTAATGCTGACGGATCAAGTAATAATTCTGCATCAGGCGCATCATCTGGCGGTAATTTACCAAATCAGCTCATTGATGCAGCTTTAAATTATCGAATGAAACTACCACTTGTCGAAAAATTATTAAATGAAATTGGTCTTGATTCTGATTCAGCTCAAGGATTGATGGACGCAATAACAAAAAATTCGGCTAGCACTAAATCTGAAATAAAAGATATTAAAAAGTAACGACATAATTCAGTAAAACAAATTTCTATCGAGGCTTCGATATTGTATTGCTTCGAGTAAGTGTGGAGAGTCGATTTTTTCCTTACTGTCCAAATCAGCAATTGTGCGTGCTACCTTTAATATACGATCGTAGGCTCTTGCCGACAGTGATAATTGCTCCATTGCCTGTTGAAGCAAATCGCCCTGAGATTTTTCTATGTGACAATGTTTTCGGATTTGAGCGTGGTTCATTCTTGCATTGCAGGTAGATTTAGTTTTTTGGAATCGTTCAATCTGGATTTTTCTTGAGATAATGATTCGCTCTTTTAAAATTTTTGACGACTCAGCCAGTTTTTCATCGCGAAGTTCAGTAATGGCTAAAGAGGGAGCTTCAATGTGAATATCAATTCGGTCGAGTAGGGGGCCACTAATTCGTGAGCGATACCGTTGAATTTGTGGGGGTGAGCAACGACACTCTCTTTTGGGATCACCCAAATATCCACAGGGACATGGATTCATAGCAGCTACCAACATAAATGAACATGGAAGTGTAATTTTACCTGCACTTCTGGATATCGTTACTTCACCATCTTCCAATGGTTGTCGTAATACCTCTAAAGTTGATCTTTTGAATTCTGGTAATTCGTCCAAAAAGAGAACGCCATTGTGAGCTATTGATATTTCACCCGGACCAGGAATTGTGCCACCACCAAGTAACCCGACATCACTAATAGTGTGGTGGGGTGACCTAAATGGGCGATAACTGGAATCTATATTTTCATTTCTTGTCATTCCTGCAACAGAATGAACTGAAAGTATTTCTAAAAATTCTGCTTCAGTTGGTTCAGGCATTATGGTTGGAATTCTTTTAGCTAACATTGACTTACCGGCTCCAGGCGGCCCTATCATCAATAAGTTATGACCCCCGGCAACTGCAATTTCTACTGCTCTGCGCAAACTAAATTGGCCTTTGATTTCTGAAAAATCCATCTCGTAATTTTGTTTAGTAGATTTTTCTATTGGTTTCGTTGGTGGTTTTAGCTGCTGTATGAAAATTTTACCGGTTAAAAACTGAACAGTTTCATCGAGCGAGTTAACTGGAAATATAGCTACATCAGAGACAATGGAAGCTTCAGCAGCAGATTTGGGGGGTAGGATAACTCCAGCTTTTCCAAGTTTTTGTGCTAGAATTGCTAGTGCAAGGGCCCCTTTTATAGGGCGAGTTTGCCCTGACAAACTTAGTTCACCGCCAATCAAATAATTATTTAAGTGAGGAATATCGATTTGACCTGTAGAAGCGAGTAATCCTAGAGCAATTGGCAAATCATACATAGGACCTTCTTTTCTGATGTCACCTGGAGCCAGATTAATAGTTGTCCGAGTGTAAGGCTGTTTATAGCCACTGTTGGCAATTGCCGACATTACTCTGTCGTTAGATTCTTTAACAGCTGCGTCTGGAAGACCGACGGTTATAAATCTGAGATCACCGACTTCTCCCGTATTAACTTCGACTTGAACAGGGAGTGCGTTAATACCATATAAGGTTGCAGATGATACAATAGCCAACATTGGGAAAAATAAAATTAATTCTAACGTTTATCTGAAGATCAGCTAAACGTTTAGACTAATTTCATTCTTAGCAATAATATTTTTTATTTTCGCTATGTTTTCCTCTATCTTTTCTAGATATGGATTTTGTCCATCGGGGTATGGTTCAGAAAGAAACAGATGTAAATTGTGGCAATCCTTTTGTAGCTTTGGTTTTACGCTATACTCCCAAAATAATGGGGTCGCATTAAAGAGTTCGTCATAGTCTTTAAATAATCGATCTTCTCTAGGAATACCGCGGTAATTATCTGATTCTTCAAATTCTTCATATAATACTGGAAGCTTATCTAAATATTTGGGGTCACTCATTTGACCCAGATAATCAGCTACGCAGACAGCTTCACCCATAATACGTTCAATTTTACTCAGAAATGGTATTGAATCGATTATACTTCTGGGTCCAGTACATCCTATTAAATGTTGAACTGCAAAATTCATTTTTTTATCCCAGTGATGTTCATCAAGGTAAATATCTGCTACTTCGCAGCTTCTCTTTTCATGTACAAAAGTAAATTTTGCACCAGTTCCCTCAGTATCATTTTTTTCTTTTAAATAACCCACATCATGCATCATTATTGATATCAGACCAATTTTGAAATCTATGTGATTCATTATTGGCTCAACTTTTAAAAGATGTCTGTTAAGCATTAATCTAACCCAGCATAATGTAGCTTGTAGGGTATGATCTAGATCATGATAAACAGTATCCATTTTTTGGTAATCTTTATAATTACCTGTGAACATGTCAGACACATCGTTGCAGAACCCATATATAAAACTGCTATTTTGATTTGCAAACATTTTGCTAAACATCAATATGATTACTTCAGAAACCTTATGGATATCTGAAGTATCAATATCATCCAGCTTGTAATTTGCGACCATCTCTTTTTTTTATTTAAAAATTTAAACTGATTATAAAAAATATTAACTTAAAAATTTAGAACTAAGGGTATATGAATTAATTATGAAATTTATTTAATATTTAATAAACAGATTATTTTATTCTACATTTATCTCACTTTTTTTTGAAAAGTGTAAAAAAAATTTATAAAATTGCAATTTGAATTTTAAGAAAATCTACAATTAACCGGAATATCGGCACTATTATACATTAAAAGATTGAAATATTATAATCATATTAATTTTCATGATTTAATTTAACTTTTTTATTGATAAATTGATAAATATTGCATATGTTACTTTTCGATTTTGTTTAGGTTTGTCTTATTGTTCAGTCTGATTGTAGTTTGTTATAGAGAAAAGAACGCCGTTTATGCGGCGTTCTTTTATTTTCTGGTCATTCTTAATACTTAAATTATCTCACAAATTATTTTATGCTTTAATATTAAATCTTTAGATGATTATAACTTAAACATTATGGAAAATACCTTAAGAAAATATTTTATAGCTGGAAATTGGAAAATGAATAAATCCACTACTGATGCAGAGGATCTAATAAAATCAATTGTCTCTGAAATTGGAAAACAAATTGATGTGACAGTAGCTGTTTGTCCCCCTTTCACTTCACTTGATACTGTTTCACGAATAGTAGAGAATACCAATGTGTTATTAGGTGCACAAAATATGTATCCTGAGATTAATGGGGCATTTACAGGTGAGATTTCCCCTGACATGTTGCGTTCGTTATTTTGTACCTATGTAATATTAGGTCACAGTGAACGACGAGCATACTTTAACGAAACTGATGAGTTTATTAATTTGAAAGTGCGATCAGCTTTAGAAAATAACATAAAACCAATTCTATGTGTTGGTGAAACAATTGAAGAAAGAGACGCTGGAAATACGATGAATATTGTTGAAAGACATGTTGTTAAAGGACTAGCTGGCGTTTCTAATGATTTTGCAGAAAATTTAGTGATTGCATATGAACCTGTCTGGGCAATTGGTACAGGTAAAACTGCAACTCCAGAAATGGCACAGGAAGTCCACCATCAAATCAGGAGATTACTCTCAAATCAATTTGGTGAAGCCATTGCTGCTAAAATCAGAATTCTATATGGTGGTTCTATGAAACCTGCAAACGCCAGCGAATTACTAGATCAACCCGATATTGATGGAGGACTTATTGGTGGTGCGGCATTAGAATCAATTTCGTTTAATAAGCTAGTTGAAATTGCAATTCAAAAGTCAGCTTAAAAAAAATTTAGTTATGAAATACGATTCGGCCACAAGAGTCGCAACGATGAATTTCACCAATCTTTTTAGAATCAATTTCCACTTCATTGGATACTCTTAAAAAACAACCACCGCAACGTTGATCATCGATAGGTACGATATATGGAGTTTTTTTGATCTGTTTTTTAACAAAATGATAGATCTTTAAAAATTTATCATCTGTTTCAGTTTCAGCTTTTTGGACAGCTTCTTTAGCAGAAGCTAAATCACTTTTAAATTCTTCATGATGACTATGAAGTTTTTCTATGCTCTGCTCGAGATCCTTAATTAGTTGAATGGAATCATTTTCTTTTTTACTTAGTTCTTCTTTTTTTTCGTCAACTTCAATGAGTAATGCTATTTCTTTATCTTCAATATCGCTAATTATTTCAGTTAGTTTATCAATTTCATGTTGCAGTGCCTGATATTCTTCATTCTTTTTTACCTGCATTTGTTGGGTTTTATATTTCACCAATTTTTCTTCATTTGCGCCTATCTCGATATCCAATTCTTTACGTCTAACTTCAATTTCCTTGAAACTATTTTTTGCTGCCTGTAATGCCTCCTTCTCTTTTTGAATCTTCAATTGAAAATTTTCAATATCAGCAGGTATTGAGTTTATCTGGTTTATAATAGAGTTATATCGAGTATCTCTATCTTGCAGAATCAGTAATTTTTCAATATATGGATCTGGCATAAATTACTAGATGTTTTTAATCTCATAATTATGCAACTAAAATTTCATTTAAAGTGAGACTAGATTAGAAGAAATCCAGCCTAGTGGTGTCCACCAAACAGTCTATAACTTATAATTTTTTTGTATTTATTGTAGGGCCTCCGCTTGTCGGAGTGCCTTTAATTGCTGAGTCTACGGACAAGGCATCGAACAAGTTCGAGCCCTACAAATATAATTTGATAACATGATATTTATGGACATATTGATCCGTTACTAGTTTTATTGCATTAATAACTATGATATTAAGTTATATTATTTATGACGACCACCAC
>JAJFLR010000061.1 GCA_021772565.1 Opitutales bacterium
TTTAAGAGGAGCAAAATTAAGACCTTGGTATCAGAGATAAAAAAAGAGAAAAAAGTTAAAAAATAGTTGCTAATTAAGAAGACGTTATGCATACTTTCTTAAAAGTATGATAAAAGATTTAATTTTAGAAGAACAAAACCAAAAGCTCAAAGAGCAGACGCAAACCCAGCAGAGTGAAATTGAATCCCAGCAAAATGAAATAGCCATATTACGCCAACAAATCAAATGGCTGAAAAGTCAATTATTTGGTAGAGGCAAAAGTGAGAAAGTTGATACACGGCAGTTAGAGCTGGCATTACAACAGGCCGAAGCAAGTGTTGAAGGACAAACGCCGATAAAAGAAACGATCACCTATGAACGTGATAAACCGAACACAAAAAAGCGTCAAAGTAAGGAAGAAAGATATGAGCATTTACCGATTAAAGAGACAGTGGTGATCATCCCCGATGAAGTAAAAGCAGACCCGGATCAATGGGAAGAAATAGACGAAGAAACTACATTTGAAATAGACATTACAAAACCCGAACTGTTTAAACGCCAAATTGTGCGCAAGAAATATCGGCACAAAATAAATCGCAGTTTGCCCCCGGTGATGGCCCCGGCACCTGAGCAATTAACTGAAGGGGGCATGGCATCAGCCGGACTATTGTCATGGATCATGATTTGTAAATATCTGGATCATCTACCGTTATACCGACAGGAAAAAATATTTGAAAGATGGGGAACAAAATTATCGAGAAAGACGTTAGCGCGTTGGGTAGAAATTGTTTCACAATGGCTCAAGCCAATTTATAATCATATGTATCAAAACTTAATTGATGGAGGTTATATTCAAGCTGATGAGACGCCTGTTAATTACAATGACCCGGATATAAAAAAAGGTAAAGCTGAACAAGGATGGCTATGGCTGATAAGTCGTCCCGGTGCTGATGTCGTGTTTGACTGGCGATTGAGTCGTCGCCACAGCGAACTGACAACATTGCTCAAAAATTATAAAGGACTGCTGCAATCAGATTTTTACGCAGCCTATGAAAACTTCGATAAAAACAATGAAGAAGTAATCTGGTTAGGCTGCTGGGCACATGTTCGCAGAAACTTTCTTAAAGCACAGGAACAAAATCCAATAGCAGTCAATCACGTGCTAAGATTAATTGGCCATCTCTACTCCAATGAAAAAAAGTGGGACAAGCAAAAAGTTCGCTATGATAGAAGACGAACTCAACTGCGCCAAAGCGAATCGATGATGACGTTAAAATTACTGCGTAAAGTTATTCAGCACCTGATCAAAAAATCCCTGCCTGGTTCAAATCTCGGAAAAGCCTGTGCTTACACTCTCAATCACTGGAAACAATTAGAAAGATATTGTGAGCATGGACAAGCTCGTATTGACAACAATATCGCCGAAAATGCCATACGCCCAACAGCAGTAGGCAAAAAGAACTGGCTATTTATCGGCCACCCCAAAGCAGGACAACGTAGTGCAATAATTTATTCGATTATCATAAGCTGTCAGCGACGTGGTATAGACCCCGCAGTTTATATAAAAGATGTCTTAAGTCGACTACCCAATATGAAAATCAAAGATGTCATTACAATCATACCGCAAAACTGGAAGCCGATTGATAATAATTATTCGCCGGCCAAAATTAACAGCTAAATTTTTGACTGGCACCTGTTTTAAGATGCACACTTGTGTTTAAAAAATATCTACTTCAGATCGCAGATGGCTCATTGTGCAGCACTATAAAATCTTTCATCTGGCACAACTTTACCAAATTTTTCTTTTTGTCAAGAAGGTCGATTTTGGGACGCTTACTATTTATTCGATATTTTGTGCTACTTTTCATTTCACTTAACGGGTGATTGTTTGCGTTATCATTAAATGGCTTTCTAGCCTTTTATTTATCACCCGTTAAGTCTTTTTTTTATTTTTTTATTTTCCTTATCGCTCAACTCAGGTAATAATAAAATGTAGTTGGGATTAGGATAGCTAATGAATTACTTGTGATGATTAAGCATATTTTTATTTCTTCATTATAATTTAAGTTGTTAATATAAGATTATTCAGAGCTAAAAAAATTATTAAGGCAACAGACCAAATTAGCTTATGATTAAATTCACCCATCATTATTTGTAAGTATAAATCTCACCAAATTCTTTAAGCCAATTTTAGAAATTAATTTTTTGTAGAGAGAAACTTTCGACTTTGACCATTTCTTATTTAAAGCATTCCAACCAATTTTTTGTAATGCAATCGGTGCTACGTAATATGTCCATTCTTTAAACGCTTCAAAAAGATCACTTTGAGAATAAGTTTCGAGCTCATGTTCTAATATTGGTTGCCAATCTATATTATACTTTTCGTAAATTTTAATTAGATCTTCAAATGTTGAGCGAAAAAAGATTTTTCTATCACTTCGTTTTAAGTTGCGTGAATAATTATCAGCGTGAGTGCGCATGATTGCACCGACACGTGGATCATAGGCAAACTTCCCGTTTAATAACACTCTGGCTTCTGTCATTAAATCTAGTGATCCATGACCATCAAAAAAATATCCTCCGGTATCCTTTAATGTCTCATTTCGTAAGGCAATAGCCGGGTGTAAATAAAAATATATCGGATCTAAGAGTTTAACTGCAATATGTGATCCGTCTAAATACACCGGCTCATCATTTATAAAATTGTTTGCATTATATCCTGTGGGATGTCGCATCAATCGTGATTCATATCCACGGTTAGGCTTTTCTCTCCATAGAGGTGCACCATACATAACTATGTCATCCCTTCCAATAGTTGCCTCATAGCATCGTTTTAAAAAATCTTTATGTAGAATATCATCATCCTGATTGAGAACGAAGAATTTCCCAATCGAATTTTGTACAATATCATTAAAGTGAATGCCATGGTGTAATCTTTCTTTGTGCTGAACAAAACGAATTCGTGAATCATTATACGATTTAACTAATTCTGGAGTGTTATCTGATGATTGATTGTCAGATATTATTAACTCAAAGTCTTCAAATGATTGGGCTAATACCGCATCTATAGTTTCTTTAAGAAATGTATCTGCGCGATTAAATGTAGGAATACCGACTGAAAAATATGGAATTGAATTAGACAACTAACGTATGCGTTTAATATAACCTGACGGCCAGTAAGTAATAGGCTTTTCGAGTGAACTTTCATTAAAGTCAAAATCAGGTGTATCAATAATAAAATTAGGATTTTCTTTCACAAATTCTAACGCTGCTTCTTTTGGATTATTCCATTTCCAATCGTCGGATGTTCTTGGAGCGCCGACTACCAGATTCATAATTCCATCTGCTGCCACAATATAAGATCCAACACTAACCAATGGAGCATAAGCGTATAATTCCTTCAGAACATGATCTTTAGTATGACATGAGTCTAGCATGATAAATACGGTTTCATTTTCTTTTATATCAGATTTTACATTATCAACAATTTTTTGCTCAACTGAACTTCCTTCAATAAGGGTTATGTAAGAAAATAATTCATGTTCTTCGATTGCTTTTCGGTTATGCGGTCTTATTTCTATATCAACTCCAAGAACTCTTCCTTTATTCAACGCCTTACACAAAGTAGCAAAAAATATTAATGAGCCACCGTGTGCTACTCCTGTTTCAATTATTAGATCGGGTTTTACTTTATATAAAACTTCTTGGAGCCGTAACATATCTTCCGGCAGCTGAATTATAGGCCGACCTAACCAGCTAAATGAATAAACATGTTTTGTATCCCAACCAGCATTGAGCCAGGCATCTGATATCAGTTCGAAAGCCTCTTTGGAATCAAAAGCATACTCTGATTGATCATCAGATGTCTGGTGAACAACTTTTCTACTCTCTAAATCAATTGTTAATTTATTCATTTATTCAAAATTATTATTAATTAATTATTCTTAAAAAAATCACCAATAGTTTTAACGATCTTCGATTTGATATCATCACTCATAAATGAATGTAAGGGTATAGTTAATATTTCCCGACAAATCGTATTAGTAACAGACAAATCATCATGTGGATAGTCTTGGAATCTAGTAAATAAGTGACCGGGCTGCCAATGAATACCAGTGTCAATTCCATTTTTTGATAAGTAGTCAGACAGCGCATTGCGTCTATCTTCAGCAACTCGAATATAATAAAGAAATGGTGTAATATTATCAAAGTTTGTGTCAGGAATATTTAGATCAGAAATTCTCCCTAAAACATTATTATAATATCTGCAGGTTTCTTGTCTACTTGCGGAAATTTGTTCCATTTTTGCTAGCTGTGCTATTCCTATTGCAGCATGTAGATTTGGCATGTGATATCGAAATCCAAGACGACTCACATCATAAGTCCAAGCACGTTTGTTTTGATACATTACTTTAGATGGCTGTCCCATTCCAATAAGTCGCATCTCTTGAATAATTTGTTGTTCTTCCTCACTTTTAACAACAAGTATTCCACCATCAATTGATGTTATTGTTTTTACTGGATCAAAACTAAACATGCAAATATCAGAAAAACTGCCAATTAACTTGTTTTTATATTTAGAACCAAATGAATGTGCAGCATCATGAATAATTCTAATAGAATTTTTTTTAGATAATTCCTCAAGTTTATCATGATCACATAATTGACAGGCATAATCCATTGAAATAATTGCCTTTGTCTTTGAGTTAATTAGTCTTTCCGCTTTTTCTAAATCAATACAAAGGGAATTATCACAAATATCACAAAATACTGGTGACGCTCCGGTTGCAATAATAGCTTGAAAATCTGCAATATTATTGAAAGAGGGCGTAATTACCTCATCTCCATCCCCAACACCAATTAATAATAGTGCTAAGTGCAAAGCAGCATGCCCAGTACTCAATGCTACTGGGAAACGATCATTCAAAGATAAAAATTGTTTAATATTCTTCTCAAAATCTCCGACATAACTTCCCATACCAAGCCAGCCATTTTCCAATGCTTCTGTACACGCTGAAAACTCATCTGCACTAATTATCGGTCTAAATACTGGAATGTTACTCATAATATATATTTAAAATTTTTGATATCTTCATTCAAATTTATTTTAATCTTTGATCATTTTAAGAGCATAGCCCTCAATTTTATTATTTTGATTAACTGAACTATTTTGTTTTTCCCATTTGGTAAAACCTAATTTGTTATGCTTACACAATGGTATCCTTTCAATTGATCTAAAACCGCAACGCGTATATAGAGAAACTGCAGGTTTATTATTTTCGAAAACTTCCAGATAATAATTTTTAATGCCAAAATTTTGGTTAGCCCATTGAAGAATTAAATTTGTTGAAATAGTCATACATCCTTTTGGAACTTTATTAGATCCTCGAATAACTCTGCCAAATTCACAAACATTTCGATTTGAGTCAAAATTCCATAATGCAATATGGCCGACTGGAACATTCTCAATTGTTTCAATCATAAAAATAATATCGTCATAATTTTTATTATATTTATCCTCAAGCCAAGCTATGGTCGACTCTTCAGTAGAAGTAATACAGGAGAAAAAAGCTTCTTTATTTTGATTTCGCCATTTAGCCATTAGCAGAGCATCATTTTTTGCCTCACCTACCAACTTAGATGGAACAGCGCGCAAAAAAGCAATTTTCTCTCCATCATGAAAAACTGGAATACGTGGCATTGAATTATAGTCATCAGGGTGTTTTAGTGACTTTATCGTTTCAGTAATGTTATCTCTGTTACTGTTCATCTTTGAATTTATCGTTAGTCATTGACTGTCTTGTTTAGAAACATTTGTTATTTGTAGAGGCCAATCAATATTATAGTCATTACTATCATAACTTACACCCGTTGTACTTTCCGGATAATAAAATTCAGTCATTTGGTAATGCAGTGTTGCATCATCAGTCAATGTTTGAAAGCCGTGGGCACATCCTTCAGGTATATATATCGATCGAGCGTTATCCGCAGACAATTCTACTGAAACCCAGCTTTTATAAGTATCTGAGTTTTCTCTTAAGTCCAGGGCCACATCAAATATTTTTCCCTTAATGCATCTTATTAATTTAGCCTCCTCGTGCGGTTTCTTTTGAAGATGCATCCCTCTAATTGTTCCTTTTAGTGAATTACCGGAAATATTACACTGAACAAAGTTAGATTTAAGATTATGTGCTTCAAATTCATTCTGACAAAATGAACGGGCAAAAAAACCACGAGAATCTTCAATTTTTTCCAAGTCGATTATCCAAACACCTTTGATTTTTGTTTCAATAAATTTCATTAGAATATTTCAAGTTCAGGTATTGCTACAACAAATTTTCCACCCCAATTTCTAATGGCCGACATTTGTTCAATAATTTCATCTTTTAGATTCCACGGGAGTATCAGAATATAATCAGGCTTTGTTTCAAATATTTTCTCCGGATCAAAAATCGGGATGCGAGTGCCAGGCAGATAATGATTTTGCTTATGTGGACTTCTATCGACCGTATAACTCAATAAATCAGATTTTACATTGAGAAAATTTAACAGCGTATTTCCTTTAGCCGGTGCACCGTATCCGACAATCTGTTTGCCTTTATTTTTTACCGTTTGGAAAAAACTTAGTAAGTCAGTTCGAATTTTTTCAACTTTTTCAGGAAATATTTTGTATGTATCCAAATCATTTAATTTTGCGACTACTTCATCATTTCTAGCTTTGAATAAGCCCGAATATTCACTAACGTTAGAGTTTTTGATGTGGGTGGCATAAATTCTCAAACTTCCTCCATGGGTTGATAACTCCTCTACATCAAAAATTTTCAAATTATGTTTTGAAAATATTTTTTCCACAGCAAGTAATGAAAGGTAGGAAAAGTGTTCGTGATAGATAGTATCAAACTGATTATTTTTAATGAGTTGAAGTAAATGTGGAAATTCCATCGTAATAACTCCATTTTCTTTGAGAGCTATTGCCAAACCATTTACAAAATCATTGATATCCGGTACATGCGCCAACACGTTATTGCCAATGATAAGGTCAGCCAGTTGATTATTATTCTTGAGCTCAGTTGCAGTTTTAACTCCAAAGAATTTAACTATTGATGGAACACCGTTTTTTTCTGCAACTTCAGCAACATTTTCTGCCGGCTCAATTCCCAGACAGGGAATTTCTCTTTCGACAAAATTTTTCAGCAGATACCCATCATTACTGGCAATTTCTATTACAAAATGAGAGTTATTAAATGCAAACCGTTTAACAATTTTATCTGTATACTCTTTCGCATGTTTAAGCCAGCTCTCTGAAAATGAAGAAAAATAGGCATAGTCGCTAAATATATTTTGTGGTGACTCAAATTCTTCCAATTGAACTAAAAAACATTTAGGGCAAATAAAAGTTTTTAACGGATATTTGGGTTCCGGCTTATGCAATTCAGACTCTTTTAAATAAGAATTTGAAAGTGGCGAAAGTCCTAGATCAACAAAAACGTCGTTAAGGGGTTCACCGTCAAATCTGCATTGTGGATGGTTACTCATTACTCATTTTTTCAAATAATCTAATTTGATTAAGGCAACATTCTTTAATACTTTTATTTTGAAAATGTGCTTGGTACAACTCTACAGTCCATTCAATTGCAGTTGTTAAATTTAACTTGGATTTCCATTCGAGTTTGCTTTTTGCTTTGCTGCAATCCAGCGACAAGAAATGAGCTTCATGCGGTTGTGAATTTGCATCCTTGTCCCAGCCAATGTTTTTGCCCCATTGGGCAGCCAACAATGAAATTACTTTTTCAACAGGTAAACAATCTTGCAAATCCGGGCCAAAGTTCCAAGGTCCGGCAAATTGATGTTTTTCATTACAAAGTTTTTCGGCAATCATCAAATATCCATTGAGTGGATCCAAGACATGTTGCCAGGGACGTATTGCATTTGGGTTTCTAATAATTACTTTTTTTTCTTTTGACCAGGAACGTACAATATCAGGAATGAGTCGGTCCTCCGCAAAATCACACCCTCCAATTACATTTCCGGCTCTGACTGTTGCCAAAGCAATATTCTTATCCCTGAGAAATGAAAGGTAATAAGAAGATGCTACCAATTCAGTAGCGGCCTTACTGCTTGAATACGGATCTTTTCCTCCGAGTGGATCAGTTTCTTTAAACGGATTTTTCGAATCATTATTATCATAACATTTATCTGTTGTAATAACCACAATTGCCTTAAGTGATTCTAAATTACGCGATGATTCCAAAACATTTGCAGTGCCCATTACATTTATTTCAAAAGTATCAATTGGATGTTGATATGAGTAACGAACAAGGGGCTGTGCCGCCATGTGAAAAATAATTTCCGGGTGAATAGTTTTAATATTACTATCTACAGATTCTTTATCTCTAATGTCGACAAGCCTGCTGTCCATCTGACTTTCAAGATTCAATAGGGAAAACAAAGATGGATCTGTTGGCGGCAACAATCCAGAGCCGTAAACTTTAGCGCCGGCTTGAATCAACCATTGGCTCAGCCACGATCCTTTGAACCCTGTATGGCCGGTTATTAAGACACGTTTATTTTGCCAAAATTTTGGATTCATTGCCAAACTTTCCAAGGGGCTTTACCTGAATCCCAAAGTTCCTCCAATAAAACTTTATCACGCAGTGTATCCATCGGTTGCCAAAATCCATCGTGGTTATATCCTGCGAGTTGATTATCCATGGCAAGTTTTTCTAACGGCTCTTTTTCCCATGTGGTCATATCATCTTTTATATACTGAAAAACTTTTGGTGATAAAACAAAGTAGCCCCCATTTATTCGACCTCCATCTCCAGCAGGTTTCTCACTGAAAGAAGAAATTTTATTTCCCTCAACACTTATTGCTCCAAATCTTCCGGGTGGCGACACGGCAGAGAGTGTAGCATAGACATTTTGTTGCCGGTGAAAATTTATTAATTTTTTTAGATTCACATCACTTAGACCATCACCGTATGTAAACAAAAAATCTTCATCATTTAAATACTGTTCAGCGCGCTTTAACCGTCCGCCTGTCATTGTGTTATCCCCGGTATCAATGAGAGTAACTTTCCAGGGGTCTGCATATTGCTGATGAACTTCGACCTTATTGTTGGCTATGTCAAAAGTTACATCTGAATTATGCAGAAAATAATTGGCGAAATATTCTTTTATTAAATACCCTTTATAGCCCAAACAAATTATAAATTCGTTAAATCCAAAAATTGAGTATAATTTCATGATATGCCACAAAATAGGACGGCCACCGACTTCAATCATCGGTTTTGGCTTGAGATGGGTCTCCTCACTGATTCGTGTTCCATAGCCTCCAGCCAAAATTACAACTTTCATATTTTTTGCATTATTGAAATTGCCAAAATATTGTAAAGGTATCTTTTATATTGTGTGAAAATAATTGTTTTAGCATATGGAGATGAAAATACTGCCAGCACGCTGTTTCGTTTTCATGCTTATAGAGAGAAATTTGAAGCATTGGGACACAGTATTGAATTTATCTATAAAAATGATCTGCAAGCAGAAGACACCTGGGAAAAAATAGTGCAAGCAGATTTAATCATTAATCAAAAATGCATCATAGATAAAAAGCTCGGTGACAGAATATTTGAATTTAATAAGCCGGTAATTTTTGATTTTGACGATGCCGTCTGGACTCGTCCAAACAAACCGTATTCATGGCTGACTCAAAAAAAAGTTGATGCCAGATTGAAATATTGGATTTCTAAAAGTCATGCCGCAACAGTGGCTAATGAACATTTGGCAGAATACGCAAAAAAATTTACTACCAATGTTTATACTATTCCAATGGCTGTTGACACAATTATTTGGAAGCCGTGTATTGAAAAATTTACCGATAGTATTACGCTTGGCTGGATTGGTGCACCGCAAAATTTAGACCATTTATTAAAATTAGAAACCGTTTTGCATAACATTTTAGAGAAATATTCTAATGTTGATTTAAAAATTTTTTGCGGCGAAAAACCAAACTGGACAGTTCAGTTTGAGCACATCCCTTATAAACCCGGAGGTGAAGTAAGCTTTGTGAATTCATTAGATATCGGGTTACTGCCACTGCAAGACAGCCCGTACTCGCATGGAAAATCTCCAATTAAAGCATTACAATATTTAAGTTGTGGTGTG
The DNA here is from genome assembly GCA_021772565.1 of Opitutales bacterium. Classification (GTDB taxonomy): domain Bacteria; phylum Verrucomicrobiota; class Verrucomicrobiia; order Opitutales; family JAJFLR01; genus JAJFLR01. The sequence goes on from JAJFLR010000061.1 coordinate 10,144, forward strand.
CCTGTAGTCGCTAATGTTTTTGGTGCTACTGCAGAAATTTTAGATGAGAGTAATTGTCTTTCTGTGAACACAGAGGGTGACTGGCAACAAGTACTTTCAAAACTGATCGAGAACAAAAATTTGCGCTATGAATTAGGCCGATCAGGTCGGCAAAAAGTTTTAGAAAAATTTAGCCTGGAGATTGTTTTTAAAGAGTTTAGAAGACTGCTTGAAAAAAATATAAAGTGAGCGGTTAGAAAATGAGATCAGGCGCTCCTGTAAACAGGATTAATCATAATATATATGAAGTCCTGACGCCCCGGTATAAAAGATCTCGTAAACCAGAATTTGGACCCGTTCTTAACCGCTCAATTTTCTATACCAAGAGTTTTATTGAATATTTCAAGAATAATTTATAGCAATTGCCAAAAATATTTTCATATAAATATTAAACCGATTTTCGAATTCATATATATAATTACATATTCTGTGAATCATTTGTAGGGCCTTTGCTTGCAAAGAGCCTCGATTGTTCCATACCTAAATTTCGTCACTTGGCATCGAGCAACAGCTTTCGCAAGGCTACAGCTAGTCAAGAGCTCGAGCCCTACATTGGAAATTTTTCGTTATAGATACATTAAAAAAACATTAATTGAAATCACTACAAATAATCAGCTTATCATGAAAAAAACCAATACCAGAGAGTGTATGACCAATTTGCAAAGCGAGCTTACAGCAAATGAACTTACACTTTTAAAAGAAAAAATATTGGAGTCAGATCATAAGGGTAGAATTCTAGAAATCGGCACTGCCGCCGGTGGAACATTTGTGGAAATGTTTAACACTTTAAAAGAGAGTCAACCAGAAATTGCTCCTAACAAATTTGTCGTCATTGATACATTTGAGTATTTCACAGATCATCTGGGAATATGGAAAAGTAATCTCGAAAAAAATTCTATCAATCCGGACGAAATTGATATCAGAAAAGGCGACAGCTATAAAATTTTTAAGCAGACGCAAAATGAAAAAAGTGATTACTCGTTTATACTAGTTGACGCCAGTCATTTGTTGAAAAATATGATTAGAGATATTCGTTGGCTTGAACGCCTAAAAGTGGGAGGGATTGCCGCGTTCCATGATTATTCAACAAATTTTCCAGGCGTACAAATAGCCGTCAACGTTCTGTTGAAAAATAATTCAAATTATAAAAAAGTAAATTTGGTTGAATCATTATTGGTTATTGAAAAAACTGCTGAGACTACTTCCAGAGAAATATCCTGTTGCCAAATTTTTCTCTACACAGTTCTGTCGAAATTATTGGATTTAAAGAGGAGTGCTAAGAAAAGATTAAAGAAAATTGGTTTGTGAAATTTATTTTTTTGTAGGTGATCTTGCCGAAGCGCCTAAAGATTCTGAATCATTGAACAGAGGCTTCGAGACTAGCTCGAGCCCTACATATGACAATTCTAAACTGCAGGGCCTCTGCGACTCGACTGAGCTCGCCGTGGTCTTGTCGGAGTGCCAAGTGTGACTGAAATCGAATTATAGGCTTTGATGCTAAAACAACTCCTGCTGCTCCACTCCTTTAGGTAAATCTAAAAATGGCTCATAACGCTTAATCCAATCATCCAACTTTTTTATGTAATGACCCGGATCAAATGGGTGGTTACTATGATCATAATCTATGACAGATCGAGCTGTTTGCCAATTTGGTTTTTTTTTGGTTGCTTGCGAAATGTAATAGGAAACGCGATCGCCCATTTTTGGCATCGGCTTCATTTTTAGTGCGACTTCCAATGAGGCGCGTCTTGGCTTTCCTCCCGACTCAATAGCCAATCGATATTTTTCAGGATCATGATTTAAATTTTCAGACTTGGCAATATCCTCAATTTTTATCGAACAGTTATTAATTGCCGTGCGGTATTCTTCTGCAAGTTCCAGAGGAGATTTTTCGGATGCGCTCAATAAATAATCAATCAATGTTTTAGTCAGTTTTTTTAGAAATGGTTCAATTCCTCGGGAGCGTAATGCAGATCCTCTAATGGTTATTTTATTACCGTCATTAAGGGCATAATTTTTTGCCTTGTAACACAACATTGCCTTATAACTTCCATCTAATTCAAGCTCGATTCCTTCCGGTAATATTTTTTTAACAAGATTTAAAAGCTCGATCGATTTTTCCCAATACTCATCTGTCGCCAGATAAATTCCATCAGTGTCAGCTTCGAGTGGTTGGCAGCCTAATTTCTCAAATTCCGCTATCAAATTTTGCAGTAACTCCCTGCCTTTTCGAGTAACCTCAGCGGCTAAATCACTATCGCCAAACATTGCTCCTTCAAAGCCAAGATATCCATAGAATGAATTGATTAATATTTTATAACTAGTTTGGCGCGCTTGATATTCAATTTGCAGATCTTTGTTCTGTTCGGATTGCGCCAGTTTTTTATATTTTAAACGGTAATCCTTTAACTCTTTCAGTAATGGAATAAAAATACCAAGTAAGTCGTTCGCCGGATTTTTCTCAAAACTCAGCAGTAAACTTGGGTAGAGAGAGGCTACGTCAAAGTGCAAAACATTTTTGAAAACACCCGTTGTGAAACTGTTGGTATAGCCACCTTCAAAACGATTTATTTTTGGGTATTCCGGCAATGAATGTTTTCCAAGATAATATTTTTCAAGTAAGATCAAATTTATTTTATAGGCGGTACCGCGCAAAATAATTTCCTGCAATGTAGTTGGGAAATTTTTTGTTTGGGCAAAGTATGTCGGCAGAAGTAGTTCGGCAACGCCGGCTGTTTCTCGTAAATCATCTCCGAGATAAGCTAAGAAAGTTTTTCGATCATTAAAAAAAGATTGCTGAATTTCATGAGCTTTTAAATAGGTTCGATTTCCTTTTTCCGGATCAGTAATGCCAAAATAGACCGCAATATTTTTCAGACCGTAATTCGATAGATCTCTTTTTGTCAGATCATAAAATAAAATTGCCAAGTAGGTATCAAATACTGAACGGCCAGGAATATCGCAGCGAACGAAATCAATTTGTCTTTCAGCCACACGCAAACGGCTTTTTCTGAAAATTGCATTTTGTCCGAAACGACCCCAGGCACACGGCACTTTTAATAATCTGCATCGCTGTCTAAGATATTCTAAATCAAAATTAAAAATATTGTGACCTTCAATGACGTCAGGATCAATATACTGAATTCTCTGATTAAATTTTTCTAATAGTGATTTTTCAGCCTCATCGGTCATCTCATCGAGAACCAAAAAATCAGAATCAGTCTGCCCACTAACGCTCAAGCCTATTGCTAAAACTCTATCACCTTTTCGACGGGCATTACAGAAACCCCCTTCAACTGAACAGTACGTTTCGATGTCACATTGACAACGTTTCAGGTCGGTAAAATTCATTTCCGAGAAAAGCCTTTGCGAGTGACGCATCAGGTATTGCGCTTCCAGTGGTCGAATGGACTCGAAATATATTTCCTTCTTAAATTCGGTCGTTGTTTCTTTAAATGATTGCAGATTTTCAAAAGCCAATAAGTTTTGAAAGCGCCCAGTACCTTTTAAAATAGTCGCAGTATATTTTTCAGACTCCGGCAAACTATCCGACCAGGCGAAGGGTTGTAATCTATCAGCGGTTTCAGTTATTACACCATCATCATCTCGGTATGACAGAAAAGTTTCACCTTTTGGACTAATCCAGATACCGGTTAAATTTTGATTTTCCATTGATGGAATATTTAGAGAGGATTAACAGGATAACAATAATAATTGCTGCTTATATTGGAAATACTTCAAATTGAGTGTTAAATATTTCAACAATAATAAAATTCGTATGCATTATCATTTCGTAATATTACTTGACCCATTAATTTAAGATTAGTTTTATCATTTGTAAATTACATGATTAAGATGATTACCTACTTTTTAAATATTGATATCTATATCAAAAAAAATAAAATAAATTGGCGTCTAATTTTACCTGTTATTATTTCTGTTTTTATTTTTAGTAATAGTTACAGTAATATATCTCAACAGTCTAGCGGTGTAGTGATCAATCGCCAGCCATTAACAATAGGTGAGGTCAATGCTATACAATATCGCTACAACTACAAAATTCCAAATGGTCGTTATTGGTACGATACAGTTTCAGGATTATGGGGATATGAAGGCGGGCCTGCTATGGGACGTACCGTGTCCGGTATTCATGCTTTTGGTTCTATGCCACAAAATATTTCAAAAAGCAAAACAGGTATTATTATTAACGGTAGAGAAATTCATAAAAAGGATCTCGAAGAACTTCAAAAGCTTTTTGGCTCAATTAAACGCGCACGTTATTGGTTAAATTCTCGAGGCCGAGGTGGATTTGAAAATGGACCTGAAAAGTTTGATATAATTACTGCCATAAAAAGTGTTTATGGTATTCGAAGAAATTCATCATTACTTGGTGGATATTTCATTACTCAAGCGCACGTTATTGGTTATTAAATTTTAATAATGTAATATTACTAACAAAGAAGAACTAAAATGAAAATTGAGGACTTACCTAAGTGGATGAATATAATACCTGTCCTGATCGGAGTAACATTAGCAATTTCAGGAATGTACATTTTCCCGATTTTTGGACTTAGAAATACGCTGGGTCCTATTATTGGGTTACCGCTTGGTATGATAATAGGTGTGATTGTTTTGTCAATTATTGCAAAAACCCGAGAATAAAAATTGGTCTACATATTTTGTATCTGTGTGAAATAAAATAATAATATTCACATGATAAAAGATTAATATATTTATATATATGGTTTTTTAAATTACTTACGGCTTTAATAAGCCGGGAATCGGATTCGAACCGACGACCTACTAATTACGAATCAGTTGCTCTACCAACTGAGCTATCCCGGCAAATTTTATCAATTTAAAAATTCATTAAATCGATAACTAATAATGATAAAAAATATAATGCTATTTTTTCTAAAATAAGATTGTCATAACAACATAAAAATTTAATTTTAAAAATTAATACAGATGTGCTGAACAAATCTTAATATTCATTCAAACAAAAATTTAAATGACTGAGGGGAAAACTAGTAATGAAAATTTAATTAAATGGGTAAGTAAAATCGCAGATCAATGTAAACCTGCAAATATCCACTGGTGTGATGGTTCTCAAGAAGAGAATGATAAGCTTTGTCAACTGATGGTTGAAAGCGGAACTTTGATAAAACTCAATCAAGAAATAAGACCCAATAGTTTTTTGTGTCGTTCAGATCCCAAGGATGTCGCCCGAATGGAATCGCGGACATTTATTTGTAGCGAAAATGAAAAAGATGCCGGCCCGACAAATAACTGGATGGATCCCGTTGAGATGCACGCCAAACTCGACGACCTTTTGAAGGGTTGCATGCAGGGTCGTACAATGTACGTCATCCCATTCAGCATGGGACCTATCGGTTCACCGATTTCTGCAATCGGTGTGGAAATTACCGATTCTCCATACGTTGTCGTCAACATGCGAATCATGACCCGAATTGGCAATGCGGTTTTGGAAGTTTTGGGTGAAACCGGTTCTTTTGTTCCCTGCTTTCATTCAGTAGGTTCTCCATTGAACGAAGGAGAAAAAAGTGCTGTTTGGCCATGTAATCCGGAAAACACCTACATCGTCCATTTCCCTGAAGAAAGAGCAATTTTTTCATTTGGTAGTGGTTACGGTGGCAATGCTCTTTTAGGAAAAAAATGTTATGCGCTGCGTATTGCGTCTGTGATGGCACGTGATGAAGGCTGGCTAGCCGAGCATATGTTGATCCTTGGTGTTGAATCTCCGAAAGGAGAAAAAATCTACGTTGCTGCAGCATTTCCAAGTGCCTGCGGTAAAACAAATTTTGCTATGATCATTCCTCCTAAAGAAATGCAGGGTTGGAAAATTTCTACTGTTGGCGATGACATTGCCTGGATTAAACCGGGTGACGATGGGAAACTGCACGCCATCAATCCGGAAGCCGGATTTTTCGGTGTCGCACCCGGCACTTCACTCAAGACAAATCCTAACGCCATGCATTCTTGCCGGGCAAATTCAATTTTTACCAACGTCGCTTTAACCGATGAGGGAGATATTTGGTGGGAAGGCATGACCGACGAAACTCCCGCTCACCTGATCGACTGGAAAGGCAATGACTGGACACCTGATTCTGAAAATTTAGCTGCCCACCCGAACTCGAGGTTTACTGCACCGGCTTCCCAATGTCCAACAATTGACCCAAACTGGGAAAACCCTGACGGAGTGCCGATCAGCGCAATGATTTTTGGCGGTCGTCGCATGCATGACATTCCTCTGGTTTATCAATCATTTAATTGGCGACACGGAGTTTACGTTGGCGCGACTATGGGTTCTGAACAGACAGCAGCTGCGGTTGAAGGACAAATCGGCGAATTAAGACGCGATCCTTTTGCCATGATTCCCTTCTGTGGATACAATATGGCTGACTACTTTCGTCATTGGTTAAACTTGGAAAATAAAGTTTCCGAGTTACCGCAAATTTTTCATGTCAACTGGTTCAGAAAAAATGAAGAGGATAAATTTATTTGGCCGGGCTTTGGGCAAAATATGCGTGTTCTAAAATGGATAATCGATAGAATTGAAGGAAAGGCAACAGATCACAAAAATGAACTCGGGTGGGTTCCACTCTATAATGAAATGGATTGGCGCGGTTCTGATTTTAGTGAAGAAACCTGGAACGAATTAATGGCCTTTAATATCGACCACCTAAAACAACAGACAGAAAAAAATCAGCAATTTTTCGATAAATTTGCCGATAGCTTGCCGGAAGAAATCAATAGTGAGCAGAAGAAACTGTTAACGCGATTGAGCTGATTTTGTATATTATTAAGGCCACGGATCAGCCTTCGGCTATGGCAAGACAAGTTGAACACGGATTTTTATCTAATATATATTTTTGGACTTAGTCTTGTGTAAACTATTATATTTATTGAATATTTAGTCTCCTATTTTTTGATTGCCCAAAATCTCCACGGGCAATTCCTTGAAACGATAAATCTTCATCTAGATCCGGCCAATGTAATCCGAATGGAGAAATTTCAATATTATTTAGCTCCTTATCGGTGCCGTTCTGGAATCTGGGATTTCCGGCAATCGGAAATCGATAGTCCAGCCCACTCTCCATAGAAACCGAAATATAACCCTCAAAATATGAGGCAGATTTAGCTTTGTCTAATAATGTGTTCATGCCAATTATTCAATATAAGCTGTTTATTGTTTAAAGCAAGTTTTTCGGCCTTCGATAATTCTTTAACTTTTAAACCTACTGACTCCCTAAGTTCGATATTATCGCCAATATTAAAAACCGCTTCACCCCCTCCATATCGAACATGAACATGTATCGGTAAATGTTCATTACTGTATATAAAAAACTGATACCCATCTTTCTCAAATATCTTTGGCATTTATATAATTATTGATAGTCACATTACTTCAACATCAATTGAAATTCTTTCAAGACTTTATTCAGTATTCAAATTATTCTTTTAAATGAAATAATTTAATCAAGTCTCCACCCGAATTACCAAAATAAATCCACGTACAATTCATCGAGCCATAGCTTTAGCGACGGCTGATCCGTGGCTAGTAAAAAACTAAAAAGCCATTGCCAAATACACATTAGCTCAATTTCTTCTTACGCCTAATTTTATAGCCGAATATCGTTGCTACAACTCCCAAGCCTATTGTCGGGTCAAAGCCGAAGGGCACTGCGGTTTCGCCGCCTGAACCTGATTGGGCAGCGGCGACAAATTCTGTTAAATTGGACGATGATCCCAAATGAGCAATGAAGGCTTCAGTATCGCCGTCAGGATTTGTTGCATTTCCAGTAATAGTCAATCCGTCATTGGTAATCGAAGTTGCATTCGTAATAGTCCATCCACTCAATGCTTGAGTGAGGCTATGATCATTTTCCAATACATCTTGTAAACTTTGCATGCCATTGATCTCGTCCCAAATAAAGCCACGAGTACTTCCGCCACTTGAAAACCCGACGATGGTACTGCCATCACTACTTATTCCATTAGCTTCACTGCGATCATCTCCTTGCAAAGTTCCCAAGCTGACCATCCCGTCAGTATCTGTCCATTTAATCGCATTTTTAAGATTCGATGTTGTAGTTGAATAGCCGGTGATAATTTCTCCATTAGATGACACGTCGCTAGCTCGGCTATTTCTATTAGAATAATTGTCGTCAAGAAATCCTAAACCTGTCATTCCATCGGTGTCATTGTGCATAAAAGCTTCAAATACAACACTATTGCCACCTGTAACGTTATAACCAACTACATCCTGTAGATACACCATATCCATGACTATTATTACCTGAAGAACCTAAATTTGTCATCGTATTGGTTTCAGCACTCCAGCGATATGCGCGAATCCCATCTGTAGCAGTAGATTGACCAACAATATAAAGCCCATTTGACGATATTGCTCTTGAAGAACTTGAATCAGAAGCACCCGCCAATTCTCCGATGCCCATAAAAAAAGCTCCCTCTACGGAAAGGCAGCTTATGGTGAATAGTGCTGTGGTAATTAGTTTAGTAATATTCTTTTTCATTTTGTTAACCGAGTTATAATTTAGTGAATTAAATTTAAATACACATAAATCTATAAATAGTGGTTTGTCAAAAAAAATTAGGTATTTTATTTACATTTTATAGGGGAAATTGTGCGTGAGGTTGTTTGCCGGTATCGGGATCGCTTTTGAGCTGATTTGAAATGTAATTTAGCTACGGTTAATTCGTCGCTAAAGCAATGGCTTGATGAATTAAATACGGTTTTTTATGTCCTAGAGGTAAATTCAACTCAGATCGATTACGACAACGATTGTAGGATTCTAATCGTTGTCAGTTTGCCAAGCCGAAGCTTATAGCGAAGGCTGGCAGAACGGTTGTCGTAATCGGAATCGCTATCGATATTTTTCGATTCGAATCCGAAGGCGATACCGATAGCCGCACGAAAATATCGTGCTGATAGCGATAGGGAATTTATAGCAAATGCCATAAGTGTTTTCGGCTATTCTTCAACTCCAAAGGAGTTTAGGGAAATTAGCCGCGGGTAAAAAAATCACACAGCGATTTGAAACCCATGGAATATTTAAATCAATGCCCGAGCCCTGAAAGGGCGATGGCGATGCTGCTATATTGAGAGAATAAGAAGTTTTAACAATGCCTGCACCCTTATCAGGGTTCGTTGATACTTTTCATTGATAAACGTGGGTTTTATTTTGCAAGCAAAAACTTACCCACGACTAGTGGTGTCCACCAAACAGTCTATAACTTATAATTTTTTTGTATTTATTGTAGGGCCTCCGCGACTCGACTGAGCTCGCCGTAGTCTTGTCGGAGTGCCTTTAATTGCTGAATCTACGGACAAGGCATCGAACAAGTTCGAGCCCTACAAATATAATTTGATAACATGATATTTATGGACATATTGATCCGTTACTAGTTTTATTGCATTAATAACTATGATATTAAGTTATATTATTTATGACGACCACCAC
>JAJFLR010000062.1 GCA_021772565.1 Opitutales bacterium
AAAACCTAAATTGTCATTGCGAGCTCTGCCAAAGCAGAGTGTGGCAATCCATCTGACTTACGTCTATTAATTTCATAGACTGACTTATTTCGGTACCGAGTTGAAAACGACATCTACCAATTTCTTATGGCAGATGCTATATTTGCGTAGGCTTTTGTCTATTTCATCCAACTTCTTACGCAGTCGTTCTCGTTGTTTACCAAGCATCGCCGCTTCTTTTTCATGGCGGGCTCCACTTCGACAAAGCACATATTGTTCTTCTTCTTGCGTTTCAGGATTTTTTAGTAATTTAACTTGATTGAAAATGAGCCTTTTTTCAACAGCCTCAAAGCTACGAGGCGATCCATGATTATTTTTTGCGTTAAACGAAAACATTTATGGCAATCGCTATAGTCCCAAACGATTCTATGAATTCGACTAACTCATACCATCGCCACAGCACTTCAAAGAGAATTCAACTCAAAATTAAAAATATCTCCAAAATGATAAATTGACAAATGACTAAATCCAATAAATTGTTCCATTATGTATTTGCTCTATGTTAACTGCCCTGCTATTGACTATTTGATAATATAATTATGTGTGCCGATCAACAACCTTTAAGTAATAATCAAAATAATATCACTAACGTATTTATAGCAGAAGACGATGAGTTATTAAGAGAACTATTCAATCAATTTGTTGGTATAATTCCAAATCTAAATATCATTGGTAGTTCGGGAGATGGTGCAGAAGTAATTAAAAAATGCCTGGAAATAAATCCCGATTTAATAATATTGGACATTAACCTGCCTGAAGTCAACGGGCTGGAAATTCTAACAATTCTAAAAAGAAAACATATAAATGCCAAATTCCTCATTGCCTCAGGAACTATAAATTTTAAAACTGTAAAAATTGCCACATCAGCTGATGTAAATGGGATTCTTTCAAAATCTGATGGTCTGGATGAAATCAAAAAAGGAATTGAGGCGGTTATTAGTGGACGTTATTATTACAGCAGCAGTATTCTCGATCTGATGCCGGAATTAATGGATAAAATGAAGTAGTTCCATTTTGCATAATCTTAATTCTAACCCTTATTAATAATTCGTGATGACATATGAAAAAACATGATAAAAGATTAGACGACTACCTTAAAGCAACCAGAGCAATGCAGGAAGGTGATTTCAAACATGATATTCCTTTGTTAATAAAAGATGATGTGGGTGAGCTTGGGAAAGAACTAAAAAGTTTGTCTATCACACTGGAAAAGCGATTCAATGAATTAAACAATATTGATTATGTAGTCGAAAAAATTAATAAAGGACTGCTTGTAAATGAAATCCTGGAATATGTTTACGAATCATTCAGCAACATTATTCCATATGATAGAATTGGATTTTCCGAGATATACTCAAACGGAGAAAGACTGCGAGCGATTTGGGCCAAAACATCTTTACCCGTTATGCTGATTTCTAAAGGGTTTTCTGCACCATTAAAAGGCAGTAGTCTGGAAAAAATAATAAAAACAGGCAAACCTCGAATCATAAATGATTTAAAAAAATATTTTATCGAACACCCCCATTCTGAATCAACCAAAAGAGTATACGAAGAAGGAATTCGTTCCAGCCTGACATGTCCATTAATAGCGTTGAATAAGTCCATTGGTTTTATTTTTTTCTCTAGTGTTGAAACAAATATTTATAATGATATCCACATTGAAACTTATCAACGATTAGCCGGCCATTTATCCATAATGCTTGAGAAAGCAAAGCTATATGAAAATTTAATAGAACTAAATAAAGTTAAGAACAATTTTCTGGGCATGGCCGCTCACGACTTAAGAAGTCCACTCTCCGGTGTTAAAGGACTTTTGGAAATATTAATAAAAAATGATATTACGGTCGAAGAAATTAAAGAGATGGCCTCAATAATGCACGATGCATGTGACAATATGTTGAATTTAATCAATGAGTTACTTGATGTCACAGCTATTGAATCAGGCACCCTAAAATTAAATAGGGTAGAAACTGTATTAAAAGACTTTTTTGACAAGAGTTACACATTGAATTCAACATTAGCCAAATCAAAAAATATCGAATTGTCTTTTGAGGTAAATTCAAATCTTACGACAGCAGTATTTGACCCTCAAAAACTGGATCAAATCATCAACAACCTTATTACTAATGCAATAAAATTCAGCTATCCTGAAACTAAAATTACATTAAGGGTTACAGAGAGTAATGGGAATCTAAAAATAGATGTATCTGATCAGGGACAGGGAATACCGTCAAAAGATCAAGTTAAAATTTTTCAGGAATTTGGCCGGGCAAGTGTCCTGCCAACTGCCGGTGAAAAAAGCACCGGACTGGGATTAGCAATCGTAAAAAAAATGGTTGAAGCCCATAGGGGAACAATTAGTGTCAAAAGCACTGTTGGTAAAGGTTCTACATTTACAGTCATTATACCTATGCAGCCCGAAGTAACGCAATAAAGCATTGCAAATTAGAAGTTTGTAATTTGTAATTTGTAATTTGTAATTTGTAATTTGTAATTTGTAATTTGTAATTTGTAATTTGTAATTTGTAATTTGTAATTTGTAATTTGTAATTTGTAATTTGTAATTTGTAATTTGTAATTTGTAATTT
>JAJFLR010000063.1 GCA_021772565.1 Opitutales bacterium
CAAAAACAGGCATTCAAACTCTTAGGCATAAAACGTTTTTGGTAGAAATTTAGTCAAATGTAGACAGAAGTGAAGCACTTTTTTTTGTCGATATATTGAGTAACAATGGCTTATGTAATTATCGCCTCAAACTTCAGTCTAGTTATTTAATTTATCATTCATGGGTAATTAAACGAAGTTTGAGTGCAATGTCGTTAAAAAAATATTTTAGCGAGAACCTGAATAATAACGGGATCGTGTTTAATAAAGAATTCTCAACACTGACAGGTGAAATTGAACCCCTTTTTTTCGGTTCACACCCTTTTTTTCTCCTTTCTGCTTTATCGTTTAGTCCTAAGGCGATAATTTCATCAGTCAGTGTTAGTCAATATATCGACAAAAAATGCCTCATCTCTGGCTATATATGACTAATTTGAAGTTTAAGTTTAGAAGTCATAATCTATATCATATCCATCTTTGGTTGTTACAGACAGTCGTGTGGTATTTGTTTTAACTATTATATCTTTATAATTTTCCCCATTAACAGGGCTAATAGACCGTATGTGCTTACCCTGTCCGACAATATCATGATAACCTGCCTTTCGTTTGCCTTCATCAAGCATATATTGCTGTGCTGCCGAAGCGTATTTTCTCAAATTATTAGTAATAGGTTTCCCTACGACGGTTGCATAGAGTCTTAAATGATTTTCTTTTGCCACTTTTCGCTTTTCGACAGTTGATAATGTTAATGTTAGGTCGATTTCATATAATGGACTTAACTTAATTGCTATAACCCCACTGAGAAGAATATTTTCTCCAGTAATAATGTAGTCAGCTAAAATAATTTGGTCTGAAAACTCAATTAGTAGTCGAGTGTCGTTAATAACCCTATATACTCCATGAGTTTCAGTAACGGGATTAAAAACTTTTCCATCGTCATCAAAGAGAAAGATTGCTATTGTCGGTCCACCTGATATTGCAACGGCCCACTCTCCAATTATTTTTTTATTTATGTCACTTGCGTAACTCGACGATATAGACAGTATGAAAATGGTGATTATTGTTTTCATTATTTTTATAAAATTAATGATACATAATCCGAACGCAAGCAGAATGTAAAATACAATTAATAGTTTAAATTACATTGACAATCATCTCTATTACAAGATAGGTAACGGCATTCAAATCATCAGTAAATTCCGTACATATGACTGTGTTTTTTCAGGCATCAGGAGATTTAAAACCTACTTCACTCACAACGAATTCATTTTTGTCAAGCTTTCTTGCCACTTGGAAATATCAGATAAAAGTGTTAATTCTTATAGTTAGGGTGGTTTTACCAAAACTGTTAGTTGGACGCCAATTGCAAAACGAATTATTTTTTGATAAAATTTTTCTTTGGCTTTCGACGACGCGTTTGACGTACCTAGCAACGCGACGACACTCGCAATCTAACAGATGTATAGACTACACGCCCTACATATTTAAAATCCGATTCAAAGGTAATTCAATAGGTCACCAAAGCGCCACTGTCCTGACATTTATCGAGAGAGCTTTGCGCTCGGTTCTGTTTTAATTTTCATAACGCTTTATGAGTATTGCGTTACTATAATTAACCTTCGATTGAAAAACTCGATTTTACTTCACATTAAATTTAAATATCATGAAAACATCCATTATAAATATTATTCATTTTTTAATACTCATTTCTTTTTTAACCAGTAATACACTGGCAGACGAGCATACTGATCTAAGGATTTATCAAGCCGTGGAAATTGAATTCCCCACTGAGCTTGGAAAGAATTATACACTACAATCTTCGCCCGAACTAGATGAAACTTTAGCGGATTGGCAAAATATAGATATTATGGATGGGGATGGCAATATGATGAACCAATTTTTACCTGTTCGTGATAAAAATAAAGCTTTCTATCGGGTGTTAATTAATGAGGGTAGTGGGGACTTTACACCAAATCTGTTGCTTGCCGGTGAGATTTTTCAGATAAATAATTTTTCAGGGGAAGAGAATCGGCGTTTGTTTTTCACCTCAAGTACAGAGGGATTTATTAAAAAAGAGAAGGATACTGGTGGATTTGAGTTTATTGATTTTACTTATACTTTCACAAAAAAGTCTGCAACTGTCGGAGAAGTTAAAATAACGACGGAAGGTAGTATTGAAGAATCTTTTGAATTTAGCTTTTCATCACCGAGTTTGGGAAGTGTTATTTTAACTGATCCGCAAAATAACATTTCTCAAAAGAACTTCATAAGAGATTCGCGATTTATAAACTCCGATTTAGCGCCGACATCCTTATCGATGGATGAAGTATTTCAGTTTAATAGTTTAAATACAGGCACCCCAAATAATTCAGATACTTTAATAGTATTATCTTCAACCCAAAGTATAAGAGATGGAGTTATCGAAAATTATACCTACATAAAGAGAAGTAAATTTACCGCTGATTTATTTGTAACTTCTCAAACCTCAATGGGTGAAAGCACGAATACCTACAAATTGATATTTGAATCACCCGAAACCGGTTCGTTTATACTAAAGTTTTCTTCTCAAGGAGGAATCCCGGATATTGAGGGAAGTTTTGTTAGGAATTCTAGTAATATTGGAAAAGTCATTGCTCCGGATTCATTTAAATCAGGAGCCAATGTCATCATATCCAATGATCCTAATACACCTACGTTTAATACTTCATTTACTTTCGCCGGCGTATCTCAGGGATTATTAACAGATAGCGTGAACACGAGAGAATTTGAGTATACATTTGAAAGATTAAGTGGAACCGTTATTAAGTTCACAACAATGAGTAACGATGGTTCTCCGGAAGGTCATAGTAGCATAAGATATTTATATTTCGAAACTACAAATTCCGGTGAGTACTATACGGTTGAATTTTCAACTACTGTCATCAGAGGCTTTTCTTATGATGACTCTATTATAAACGAAAACTTTGCGCCAACCAATTTTGAACATGGAGCCATATTGACTATTCCAGACGGGTTTAGCGATCTTAATAGTAATTATATCTTTGCCAACAATTCAACAGGATTTATAGATTGTACTTCCTCCACTAGTAGTTGCTCTAGTCAAGCTTTTGATTATACGTTCAACAGGCTGGGAAACAATTCCATCGAAGTTGTAATTTCTTCTATTAATTCATCTGGCATCAATGAAGATAAGAAATTTATATTAATATTTTCTTCAGCAACTGAAGGCACATATCGTACAACGTCAACGGATACTGGCAGCGTCCGCATAACAGGAAATTTTTCATTAGATGTTAATTCTGGTCAGGACAATTTTGCGCCAGCAAACTTTGAACACGGCGCGGCATTGACTATCCCAGACCAGTTTAGCGGCACTAATAGTGAAATAGAATACATCTTTGCCAACAATTCAGCAGGATTTATAGATTGTACTTCCTCCACTAGTAGTTGCTCTAGTCAAGCTTTTGATTATACGTTCAACAGGCTGGGAAACAATTCCATTGAAGTTGTTATTACTTCAGAAAATTCACCTGGCATCAATGAAGATAAGAAATTTATATTAATATTTTCTTCAACAGCCGAAGGCACATTTCATACAACGGATAGTAGCAGTATGGGCAGAATAGGAAATTTTTCATTAGAGGTTAATTCTGGTCAGGACAATTTTGCTCCGGCGTCATTTGTGTTGGGAGATAGTTATACTCTCGAAGAAGAATCGACAACATCAAGCCAGGTTCTACCCACTATTTATAAGATATTATCCAATACAATTGGATTATTTGAAAGTAGTAACGAATTTGGTAACGAACCAACTATTGATTCGTTCAGTTACACATTTAATCGGATTAGCAATAATTCTATCCAATTAGAACTAACTGTGAAAAATAGATTTTCTCCAAGTTCATTTGAATTTTTCACTGATGAATTATTATTAGTTTATTCCGAACAAGCAAAAGGGAGGTATTTTAGCAGAATTTTGGGTAACACAACGCCCAGCATTCGCACTGGGAATTTTACCACAAGCTTTGAATCAGTCACTGAAACAGCACCTGATAATTTTGTATCCGGGTTCAAGCTGCAAATTAACGGTGATGATGATCCGAGTCGTTTAGTATTTTTTAATTACCCTCAAATATTTTCATTTGCATCCGACTCGGTAGGACTTGACCTAAATTCTGGTCTTACCAATCCAGGTGGCTCACCGGAATTCAATTACACTTATACGAAGCTAGGGGGTAGTTTTGCCAAACTGATTACGACATCAGGCGATTCAATGTTTAGTAATACTAATGAGTACATATTAGAATTTCAATCGATAAGTAACGGTCTTATTATGCGAAAGACATTTATCCCTAGCAGCGCTCAATCGCTGAAATTAGCTTTTGATATTGATACTTCAGTATCGAATAACGAATATGCATTCGACAATTTGCAAATTGGTGATTTAATAGAAATTCCCTCAAATGGGCCAGAAGGGAACATAATTTATGCTATTACGGAAAATGCTAAAGGTTTTAAGAATGGATTAGCAATTGATTTTACTTTCAATAAATTAGATAAAAACGGCGCTGAATTTTTAATAGCTTTTGACAGTAGTAGCACTATGACAGGAACAGAAAGAATGCTTCTGGTCTTTAGCGCTGAAAACGAAGGACACTTTTCTTTAAAAAATGATTTAAATATGAACCGCAGTGGTATGTTTACCGTCAATACAGATGCCAGAGGCAATGATCTGGCGCCATCGGGATTTTCTGCAGGAAGTATTTTAGAGTATGGCGACAATACAACCTTTATGAGAAAACTTCAATTTAACTCAACTACGGAAGGAGTTGAAATTCGAGATGGATCGCCAGATGAAACTTTCACTTATACCTATACTAAAATCAATGGGACATATGCGGAATTATCCATTAACGTTAGTGGTATTATTGCGACAGAAGTTCTAATATTCAATTCTGCAACAAACGGTATTATTGGGAGAAAGAATTCTACAACTACTGGATTTTTTAATTTTGAGATCAAGTGATAACCATCAATTAACAACCAAATAAATGAAAGGATTAAATATGATAAATATGAATAAAAGTAGATTGCCAAATAAAATATCGAACATACTTCTTGCATTGATTTTCTTACAGATACTTTCTGTGACATGTCATGCAGCCTTAATAGCAAATTATACATTTGATCTTCAAAACGGTAATGACACCGGCGGACTGGCCAATCATGCAACTGAACAGGGGACGGTTACTTATGGGATTGGAGTGAGCGGTTCAAGTGCACAGCTAAACGGCACAAATGCATATTTCAGTGTGGCCGGTAACAATACTCTGAGAAGCGGAAATTACACAGTATCAGCATTTATTAAAATGACAGGTAATGATGCAGGACCATTATGGGGAGGTCATTATGACAACTCTGGTGGCGCAACTCTGGATAACAGTGGATTTGAATTTTTTGCAAGTAGTAATGGGACTATAACAGTTAGTAATTTTACTGCGCCAACAGGCAATTGGGGTTCTTTCTCTACTGGGTTGATAAACGATGGCACTTGGCATCATATTGCAGCCACTTATGACGGAATAGTTACCAGAACATATATAGATGCTGTTCTAGATGGTGAGTTTTTTCCAGGTAGCGGTGGATTTTCAAATGGTCCTATAAGATGGAATAACCCTCCGACAAATCATGAGTTCCTCATTGGACTTAGCAACAGAGGCACACCGATTTTTCTTGGCGCTTCAATAGACGAGTTAAAAATTTATGATAATGCACTGTCGGCATCGGCCATAGCAAATCTATCAGTTAATGTTCCAGAGCCAAGTC
This sequence comes from Opitutales bacterium, assembly GCA_021772565.1. Taxonomy (GTDB): domain Bacteria; phylum Verrucomicrobiota; class Verrucomicrobiia; order Opitutales; family JAJFLR01; genus JAJFLR01. Next base: position 5,806 of record JAJFLR010000063.1, read on the forward strand.
ATTATTCGTTAGTATTAGCAGGAATAGCTTTCATAATTCATTTAAGATTAAGGAAAAGAACATAAATTTATATGATTTCAATTATTGTCCACGAATCACAATGAATTAATTTCATAAGTTAGAGCAGTGCATTTAGAGCGTCGATCCAGGAAGTTGTTAGCCAAAATTGATTACCTAACTCATAGGATGAACTTTTGGCTCCATCGTGTTGCTTACTTTATGGGTTATTGTAGAATGCAAAGCTTTAGCTTGATTTGAGCGGCCAGTTTCATTGTTTGGCAAAGACGCTTGTTTCGGCGATTATTTTCATTTTCGTCAGTGATACACTCGACTTTTTTCAGTTGGTCTACGATCAGTATCATCAGATACTACATCTGCTAAAAGAAAATTCAAAAAAGAATTTTAAGATTACATCTGTTCTTTCCAAATCGCTTTATGACTACAATTCGGTATATAGAGCTAGCAATATTTTTAGATCCTTAAGTGGTGTCGATGCATTTATATTCGAAAATAAAATAGCAAATGAAAATATATAAATAAAAAGTGAATGTCTAAAAAGCAGTAATGTTTTCAATTTTATATTTTTATTCATAGTTATAAAAATCTATTCAATTGTTATATTAAATAACGAGTTACCTAATTTGATTTTCTGGTTTGAAATCAATGGAACTATTTCGTTTTTATTAATTTGAGTATCATTGACTAATATTTCATCTGTATTATTACAGAAATTTTCAAACCAAAAGCATTTTTTCCAGTAATGTATACGGCCCGGTATTTTTGATAAACCTGAATTTTCCAGTGATAGAGAATCGTTGGGATCAATACCTATATTTACATCTGTAAATAACCAAACTACTTTGAACAATATTTTTTTGCAGCTGATTGTTCGCAAGCTTACATAACCATTTTTCTTAATATCAGGTTGTTGATCAGTAGATATTGCTTGTGGTAATTTTTCAACCTTAGGTCTGTATTCAGGTCTACTCTCACAATAGTTAAAAGTCAGTTCATATTTTGTCCCCAGAATTAGTCTATCATTATTTTTTAGTACTGCAGGTTCCTCATATATCACATTTTTATTATTAAGCGTTGTTCCATTTTTGCTGTTTAGATCCCTAACCCAATGTTTTTCTTTATTGAGAAAAAGCTCAACATGTTTTCCTCCAACATAAATCGACTTAGCATCATTTTCCTTGTTCTTTGGTAGAAATAGAACAGGAATATCAACTTTGCTTGAATTGCGCCCTAACGAGATTTTAGGTCTCGCGATAAAATGGATCGGTAAAGTCTTATTTTCAATTTTATCATTCTTCTGTTTATGGGGTATCAATTTTAGTAATTCTCCTTTTTCATACTGTTCTTTGAATGGTTCAGGAATCTTTAACCTGTATTCTACTATTATTTTTGTCTCCTTTACAAATGGCGAACGGGTGAAAACTTTTTTTGTTGGCTTTGTGCCCGCAGCAATGTCAAACGGTGGTTTGCTATTTGTCTTTACGGTTGATTTTTTTAAAGCAATTTTAATCTTGTAGTCGATTTCAATAACTTTGTCCTGCAAAAGTTTTTTATCTTTCTTGTCTAAAATTTTAGATATAATTTCCTTAAGCCCACTGATTCTTGATTCGGCTTTTAACGCACTAATAGCATCGAAATTATCTTTTTGCTGAAGTTGTTCAATTTCCTGAAAACTTTCTTTTGCTCTACATAGATAAATTAATTGTGCAACATCAGGCTGAAGACTTTCGAGTAGTTTGCATTCTTTTGTTTTTCTGATACGCAGAGGTCTGGGTATAGATTTAGAACTGTTTAATTCATTTTTTATTAAATCAATCTTGTCGGCATATTTATTTTCAATTTCTTCTGATCCATCATCATTAGAAATTTCCAGCAGATTTAATATTTCTGTTTTTTTCATTTTACAGGCATATAACTAAACTTTTCTCATTTATTGCGAAGCAAAAATTTCAGCTAATCATTTGTCATTGCGAATTCGACTTTTGTCGAATGTGGCAATCCATCTGACTTTTTGTGAAATTATTTTCCAGAGCCAGTATAAATTTTAATCCGGATATTGTATTCGGATTAGAAGAAATAATTTAGCTGCTATAACATCTGCCATAATAAATTGGTAGATGTCGTTTTCAACTTATAGTACCGAAATAAATCAGTGTCTGCAATCAATAGACGTAAGTCAGATAGATTGCCACACTCTGCTTTAGCAGAGATCGCAATGACAATTAGGTTTTTACTTTGTCATCGCGAGGAGCAGCGCGACGTGGCGATCCATGACTTTTTTAGCCTCGGCACAGACAGAACTTTTGCGAAATACTAAACGACTTTATTTTAATATACAACCAAACGTAATGGATACAGAATATTCTATCTATTTCGGGAATTTCTTATGGCAGATGCTATAATTAATTTTCCCAGTAGATTATGGCGGATTATTATTTATGACAATAAAGAGAATTTAGAATGAAATAGGACTTTACTTGGCACAGGAAGAAAGACAATTGATTGTAAGAGAATGATTTTAACAGAAAATAGAAAAAATCCGTGTTTAACTTGTCTTGCCATAGCTGAAGGCGACGGCTGATCCGCGTTTAATCGGTGGCTAAAATAGTGAACTCTTCGAGAAAATGGAATCGAACCCCAGGAACACAAAACTGCAGCCCGGCCAAAAATTTGGTCACTACGAAATCCTGAGTCTTCTTGGGAAAAGGCGGCATGGGAGAGGTTTATGCTGTGCGCCATACTACACTGGGTGGCAAGTTTGCCCTGAAAGTGATCAATGCCGAGATCACCGAACGTCCGGAAGCACTGGAACGGTTTCGCCTGGAAGCACGGGCCGGCTACGAACTCGATCATCCGAACATCGTGCGGGCTCAGGAATTTGGCGATGTCGATGGGCGTTATTTTTTGCGTATGCAGCTGATGCCTGGAATTGAGACTGATCAGGGAATTGCAGTCTCACTTGAAGATTTACAAAAAAAACGAGGTGGCAGATTGCAAGAGAGAGAAGCGGTAAAATATTTAGAACAGATACTGAGCGGCTTAAAATTTGCCCATGAACATGGAGAAGGAATAATTCACCGTGACCTGAAGCCTGCCAATATTTTACTGTCAGCTGGCGGAGCAAAAATAGGAGATTTTGGCTTGGTCAAGGCAGTCGGTGAAGACTGGATACAGAGCAGAGTCCGTCTGACCATGGCGATGACACAATTTATCGGGATGGGCACCAAGGATGTAGAAAGCGCTATTACCAAATTTGCCGAGGCTGAGGGTTTGGATATCGAAGATCAAAAGACCATGCCGATTGGCACAACAGCCGGAGCGTTCATGGGGACGTATGACTTCATGGCACCGGAGCAAAAAGAG
>JAJFLR010000064.1 GCA_021772565.1 Opitutales bacterium
ACCGTCAGTAGATTGCACTCTAATATTAAAAGAAGACTGAGTCTCAAAATTAAAAACAGCATTAGTTTTTAATGTGCTGCCATCTATGGTAAATTTACTGTTGTCGGTACTTCCGGTTCCCGAAACTAATGTATAGATAAATGTGAAACTGTCACTGTCAACTGTGGTAAAGTCACCGACGATTGTCCCTACCGGTAAGTTTTCTGCTACTGCATTACTATCGATGTTTATATCTGTCGGAGGGGACGTAACACTGGTCACATTAAATGTCCAAGTAGAGGTTGTCCAAATTTGTTCAGTGTTACTGGTTGTCCAGTTTGTAGGATTGTGAACGGCGGCTAAAATTTCTGAAGGCAAGCCTGCTTGTAATGCATTACTGTTGTAGGAGCCATTATCATCGGTGCTATTAAATTCTATAGCTGTTTTTGAAGCTAACGATAATGCTGCTGGTAGATATGATTCGTTTTCACTTGTCGTGATTGTTCCTGATGTTGTCCAACTATCGGTAGCGAAACCAGCGATGAATGCCGGGTTAGCTTCAGTACCCTGAAATGCCAAAACATGATCACCACTAATCGTTAAAAATAATTTTTCAATCGCACTACCACCACCAGTAACTTCAGAATTAGGTCCAGCTACCGGGGTCTGAATTTGAATAATCGTTCCGGCAGAAATTCCACCCTCTGGTGCTGTCCACGTCATTGTGCTATCAACAGATGTATCTAAAAATGCTGTTCCACTCCATCCCTTATCTGAAAAATTGATTTGGGTGCCGCCCGGTATACTAACTAAAACAACAAATGCGAAACGATCTGGGTTATCAGTTTGATATCCTGTAAAAGCTATATCACCCGGTTGTAAGTTACTGAATGTACTGATTGTCTGATTTCCGGTTAACCCTGTTGTTAAATAATTCTCAGATCCACTCACTTCGTTTGAATTAAATTCAAATACTTCAAATTGATAGGTGCTGCCTTGTTTCAGCCCGGTAACTTCGACACTACTTCCTGTGCCGCTGTAGACGACAAAATTATCGAAGTCGATAATTTGTCCCGCACCAAATGAAGCGTTAGCACTATAAGTTGTGCCATCTACTGGATTTTCGTTAACCGGTAAATTTCCTTCTCTAGCAATAACCAGTCTATGGCTTCCATCTCCATTAGTCCAACTTAAATTAAGAGAAGTAAATGTAACATTTGAAAAAACTAGATTAATAGGTGCAATTGTAGGTTGTGAAGTTCGAGTCGTTCCTGAAACATTGAGTTCTTGAGTGAGCGCATTGGTACTGGCGTGGGTAACTTTGTCTAAATATGTTCCGGCAACTGATGAATTAAAGACTACTAGTATTTTGGTGCTCGATACCGTACCACCTGATTGATTTAAAGTAACGCTTGTAGCAAAACTGGCATCGCCATCCTTTTTGATTTTAAATTTGCTCGGTGCGGTAATAGTTATGTTGCCACTTAGATTTGATCCCGATACATTGTATTCTTGGGTAGCACTACTTTGATTAACTGAAGTGGGCCCAAACTCATTTAATTGAAAATTTGTCAGTTCAATTTGGGGTCCAGTGGTTGTGGCATTTTCAAATCCGGTTAGGGGGCTGTCGGTTAAAAAATTTGCAAATGTCGTCGTGCCGTTATATTCGTAAATAGCAACATGGTAAAATGCGCCCGATGTCAGTCCGGTTACATTGACTGAGTTTCCGCTTCCTGCAAAGACCACAAAATTACCACTGCCAATTTGACTACCACTGCCAAATGCGGCGTTGGCTGTATAACTTGTTCTGTCAACAACAGGCGAGTCAACCGGTGTACTTTTCTTCATAACAACAATTCGTCGATCTCCACCCCCACTAGTTGGATTAGTCCAAGATACTGTCATCGAGGTATTTTGGATTGAACTGAATTGAACATTGGTTGCCTGTGTTGTTGGTTCAGCTGCTAAGCCGGGTGTTCCATTAAAGGCGATTCCATTAGTTGCAATACTGGCTTTTTCCAAACTTGATCGCCAGTTTGCCGGTACGCTGTTATCTAAGTCAGGATGAGTTAATTCGAGCGAGGGACCTTTTTCATCTGGATCAGCTGGCCAACCTGCAGTACCGCTGCTGTTTTCATAGGTAACTGTATCAAGTTGATTTTTTATTTCATTTTCTAGACTTATAGTTTCTCCATTATTAGAAAGTGAACCACTTTCCATTTGGAAGACTTGATAGCCTTTTCCTTCGTAGGTTTTGGCGTTCGTAGCTACTATGACATATTCACCGGGATTGATGCTGGTTCCTGTTCCAAATGTAAAATCAAACCCTGAAAAAGCAAAACTCTCTAAATCTAAAACCAGATTACCTGCATTATATAGCTCAACAAACTCATAATCTGTGTCGGAAAAAAGTGAATCTGTATCAGGGTTGTAATGTATTTCAGTGATGACCAAGCTTTCCAATTCACTGTTTATCGTAAAGTTGTTGGATAAAATATCATTGCCAAAACTTGAAGTAAAACCGGAGCCATCAATTGCAGCAGTAAAACTGGTATTAGTCCCATTTATTTTAAATGATAGAATTTCGCTGTTTGTGGCATTTGCCTGATTGAGATAAATATAGAGTGATAATGAACTGCTTGTGTTGTTACTGACATTTAAATTTCCGGCAGGTATATCAAAACTGATTTTATCATCAGCAATTGTAGCCACATAATTGCTTTCCGATATAAAATTGCTGTCTTGCTTTAAGCGAATACCAGCAATTGTGTCTGTCCAGTCTGCTGTATTGCTAGTATTTGGGACTATCTCCATGGTTCTAATTTTAGTGGCTAAACCATCACTACTTCCCGAATCGGTAATATCGAATTTAAAAACTTCTTGTGCTAGAGATTGGCTATTGATCAATGAAGATATAGCACCAGCAGGTACTTGAGAGGAAGGTGCAGATACGGTAGTGTCAGTGTCGTTTTGATTGGAAACTCTGGTTCCTTGAATCAGGATATTGTCGAAAGTATGGAGTTCAGATCCCGCACTATTGGAAACTCTAATGACTAAGGTTATTGTGCTTCCGTTTAATCCGGATTGTGAAGCAGATTCAGTAGCAACGTTAGTGGAACTTTCAGAACTAGGATCAGGATCGGATGGAAAGTCGTCTGTTAAATCGCCATTTGTTTCAAATAATGTCTCAGATCCACTATCCAATTTATAAAATATTTTAATGTGATCTCTACTTTCAAGACTTCCAGATTCTGTTAAATCCATTGAGATACTAATATCGCTGAATGATGTGATATCAATTGTTGGAGAAATCCAGACAGCAAAAGTCCCAGATCCACCAATATCCTGCGCCTCAAATCGATTATTGTTAACTTTAAAAAAATCAGCACTCTCATTTAATCCTGATTGTGATACATCAACTGTCCAATTGACTAATGATAGTTTTATAATAGGGTCTCCTTGAAAAACTCCTGTAGCCCCTTGATCATCAATTGATGCATCATTAAAATTTTCTTCATAAATTGTTTCTTGTCCAAATAGGAAACTGGATAATGTTAGCAGGCAAACAATGGATCTTATTAATTTTAGCATATTATTTTATTAATTTGGTGATTTAAATATTTAGAATTATTGAATAATGTTATTATGAAATACAAATTTTTAATAACATTTTGTAAAAAAATGAGTAAAGATTCTTAAACGATCAATTTATATGATGATAGAGTCATATTATTAATGGTGAAATTTATTGTCAAATTCAAAGAAAAATTGAGATAATGCTATTTAAGCTGGATATAAAAAATACTGAGTCATCATATACTGTCCAGATTCATGAAGATTTTCACCTCTAATATGCATTAGCTGGAAATTTATTATAAAATTATTTAATCCAATTTCTATTAAATTATTAGGTTTTCTAATACTTGCTATAAATATCAGGAAATCGTTTGACTAATTTATATTTAAAAGTTTTTTTATAAATAACTTGTAACTACCTACGTTAATTAAGCCCAAGAATCGATAAAATCTGAAAAAAATTAACATTTTTCAATTTAAGCTTGTACAAAAGCGTTAGGGTATTTATTCTAACTATGTTTTGGAAAATAAAAGCATATTAAATACTGTTGAACGATCTCGATTGCGAAGACTTATCGAGCAAGACTCTGAGTTGGTCATCGATTTAATTTTAGAGCTGAAAGCTCAAAACTTGGATCTGCGAACTCAGGTAATGCAACTGGCCGAGAAGGTGGCTGAATTAGAAGGTCGCTTGAATAAAAATAGTCGCAATAGTTCAAAGCCGCCTGGTAGCGATGGTTACAAAAAACCAAATCCGAAAAGTTTACGAAAAAAAGGTAAGCGCAAGAACGGAGGTCAATTTGGCCATCGTGGTAAAACTTTGGAAATGCAAAAAGACCCGGACAAGATCGTTAAGTATAAACTAACCTTTTGTCCGATAACTGGACGTCGGCTTCGAGATCGGGATATTGTGGGCGTGGTGCGGCGTCAGGTATTTGAATTACCGGAGCCGAAGCTGAATGTGATCGAGCATAGAGTTTATAAATATCGTGTACCCGGCAGTAATCAAACCGTGCAAAAATCTTTCCCGGATGGAGTGCAGGCGCCGACCCAGTATGGGTTTAAATTTTGTTGTTGGTTAGTGTATTTATCGGATTATCAACTATTGCCACTAAATCGCATATCGCAAATGTGTGCTGATCTTTATGGTTATGGTGCCAATGAACAAACGGTGTATCAATCGCGCAAACGCTGCTATGGCAATTTGGAAAAGTTTGAACAATATCTGAAACAAAACCTGCCTGTGGCATCGGTATTGCATGGGGATGAAACCGGAATCCGAATAGCCGGAAAAAGACAATGGCTTCATTGTGTGAGCGATGAAAAGCATACGTATTTGGAGGTGCATGATAATCGCGGCATGAAGGCGATAGAAGCGATGGAAGTGTTACCGAAATTTAGAGGGATATTGGTGCATGACTGCTGGGCAACCTATTTTCGTTTGGATTGCGAGCATAGTCTGTGCAATGCGCATTTGATCCGCGAATTAATTTTCCAAAAGGAGGAATGTCAGCAAGAGTGGGCCAAAAACATGGAAAAGTTGTTGTGGCAAGCCTACGAAAATCCATATAAAAAAAGTCTAAAAGACTGGCAGGATCAATATAGTCAAATCGTTGAGCAAGGGTATAAGCAAAATCCTTATAAGCCTCCGCCGCGCAAAAAAGGCCAACGAGGTCGATGTAAAAAACCGCAAGTATTGAATTTGTTGGAGCGATTTGAAAAACATCGAGATAGTGTGTTGAGATTTATCGAAAACGCCGAAGTGCCCTTCACAAACAATCAAGCCGAAAGAGATATCCGCATGGTAAAAGTGCAACAAAAAATATCGGGATGTTTCCGCAGTTGGCAAGGGGCTCGAATATTCGCCCGCAATCGTTCTTATATCTCAACGGCTATCAAGCAAGGACATCGAGTCTTTGATGCATTATTTAATGCTGTATCCGGTAACCCGTGTTTTTGTTGAAGTAACTCGGGTTGTTGGGGTAACGACCTTGACCTCTTCGTGGTAGGTAGTTACAACAAAAAAAGTAATTATAATTACCTTGTCTATTCAATATATTGTTCTCCAGGAAATTGATCATGGGCATTCTATCTTCGCCAAGAATTAAATGAGCCGATGTCATCCCGATTAATTTGGATCAGGGTTGGGTAATATATCAGATGCCCTTTATATCCCCAAAACTTACCCTGTTTTACCACATATATTTGGCTGACTTCGTATCGCGTTAATACATGTTTTAAAATGCGATACGTTTCAATTGGCAAGTAGTAGAATATATAGTGATTGCCA
>JAJFLR010000065.1 GCA_021772565.1 Opitutales bacterium
AGTTGACTGTTATTTTCCACCCCATTTGATATTAAGCTACCAAATATGGAAAATAAACGGATATTCAGCCCGAATCCTAAATTGAAATTAATGGCGCAAGTGAAGGAGGTATTGCGGTATCACCATTACGCTTATCGAACGGAACAGACTTATTGTGATTGGATATTGCGGTTTATTCGGTTTTATGGTCTTAAAAAGCATCCGAAGGATATGGCGGAGGAAGAAGTGGAGCGTTTTTTATCCTGGTTGGCTACCGACCAGAAAGTGGTAGTATCGACGCAGAAACAGGCCTTGAATGCTATTGTTTTTCTGTATCGTCATGTGCTGGATAAGCCATTGATTAATATGACACCGATACAGGCGAAACGCAAAGTCAATATACCAACGGTGCTGACTCAGAATGAAGTATCACTTTTACTAAACAATATATCGGGAACTCATGCATTGATGGCAAAGTTAATGTATGGGACGGGGTTGCGATTGATGGAATGTGTGCGATTGCGAATTAAAGATATTGATTTTGGGCAGGGGAGAATAGTCGTGCATTCCGGTAAGGGGAACAAAGATCGAACTACAATATTGCCGGAGCAATTGAGCGAGTCTATGCAGCAGCATATTGAAGGAGTGATATATCTACATAATTCGGATTTGGAGAAAGGTTTTGGAGAAGTCTGGATGCCGGATGGGCTGGGTCGCAAATATTTAAATGCCTGTAAAGAGATTGGCTGGCAGTATGTCTTTCCATCCAGGAAGCGATCGATTGATCCGCTGTCGAGCAAGATGAGGCGTCACCATGTAATGGAATCAGGTTTACAAAAAGCTGTAAAAGCAGCAACCAGGAAAAGCCGGATTAATAAGAGGGTTACTACACACACTTTAAGACATAGTTTTGCTACCCATATGCTGGAAAATGGTACAAATATTCGTGTGCTACAGAAATTAATGGGGCATTATGATGTAAAAACTACCGAGATTTATACGCACGTTATGCAGAAAGAAATTGTTGGATTAACAAGCCCTCTTGATTTGCTAAAGAGTGATTGAGGGTTCTTACCCAATTTCCTTTAATCGTTGGGGTATATAGTGATTCGCAAAAGTGTTGACCGAAAAAGTTAGAGATGTATAAGGCATCATGAACCATTCCTCCCGTAACTTTTCCTATTAATAGAAATTCATTTAATAATTTTAAATGATTCGATCCTTCCGCCAATACTGTTAAGCTCGGTGATTCGCAAATTGACTCGATCACCATTATAGCATTATTCGGGGAAGTCGGAATTTTGAAAATTCTTGGGTTTGTGATTATTGCATAAAACTCATGAATACATGGCCAGGGAATTGCCCATCTTTGATTGCTTTCAGCTAAGCTGGTTATCACTGCTACAGCTTTTTTATGAAAGGAATAATCTTCGCGTTGGAAATTTACTAATATATTGGTATCAACAGCTATCATACACCTCTATTCTCATAGATTTCGTCTCTTGTTTTTTCCCACGGAGCATTTTTAAAGTTTTCATGTAATCCTCCTTTATTAAAAACTACAGGTCGTAATTTGAACTTTTTGGTTTGATTTTTACGCTTGGCAATTACCATTTCTAAACCCTCTTCTACAAGTCTTCTTAATGTGACATTATCTTTTCGAGCAATATTTTTTGATGCTTGTAGAATATTATCAGCAATATCTATGGTTGTTTTCATATGGGTAGCAATATTATACTTGCTAATTTTGTCAATAAGTTAAAAATAATTGCTGAAACATTAGTAATTGGTCATTACTAATTTAAACCTTAATTAATTTATATTATGCAGACATCAGATTCACATCGTGATTATACTACCGGTTCATTATCTAAAAGTGATCTTAAAAATGATCCCTTGGAGCAATTTGAGGTATGGTTTAATCAGGCACTAAAATCTGACATTGTTGATCCAAATGCAATGTGCCTGGCAACTGCTACTAAAGATGCTAAACCTACATTGAGAACTGTTTTACTAAAGGGTTTTGATAATCGCGGATTTATTTTTTTTACCAACTTTGAAAGTCAAAAAGCGGAACAGATTAAAGATAATCCCCAAGTTTCAATACTATTTCAATGGCTAAAACTCGAACGGCAAATCATTATACATGGAACAGTATCAATAATTTCTAATGCAGAATCTATAGAATATTTCACCAAGCGACCTGTTGAAAGTCAATTGAGTGCCTGGGCATCTAAACAAAGTCATGTTATCTCATCACGTGATGAACTGGAAAAAAAATACGAAAATGCCAAAATTAAATTTAAAGATAATGATGTGCCTCTACCACCAAATTGGGGTGGATATATTATATGCCCATTAACTTATGAATTTTGGCAGGGCCGCAAAAGCAGATTGCACGATCGTTTCCGTTATACTCCACAAAATGAAAATAGTTGGAAAATTGAGAGACTTGCGCCTTAAAATAATTATATATTTATTCGAACCTATGCCTATGTTATTTATTATTTATAATCATTAAATTCAAATATAATGAAATTTGTTGTCATTTGATGCAAATAGGTTGAATTATTAAAAAAATAATAAAAAAGAAGATGTATAACTCAGATGAGAGAATTAAAATCAGGTAAACTTTATAGGAATATCATATTATTGATTGTAATTGCTGTTACTCATTTTGGGTTAATTACTCATGCTGCTGATGATGATTTAACACGTTCGTTTATTGGCTGTTGGGCTGTAAATGAAGCTGATAGCGATATTTTTTATATGATAATTCGAGAGGGTGGGATAGCTTCGAGTTTTTTTTCTGGTCAGTTGAGCAACAAAATTGAAAAGGGAAACTGGAGGATTAAGGATGATAAATTAATAGTAAATTGGTTGAACGGATATCGTGACATTCTTAAATGGTCAGGCGATGATTATGTTAACACAACGTATCTGCCTAAAAGAAATTCCAAACGTGCAAAAAGTAAATCTGGAAAAGCCTATCGCGTAAATCCAAAAAGAATTGGCAGCTTGGCATTGGATACATCAAAAATTAAGAAGGAAAAAGTTAATATTGATGAACAAGTTCAATTGCCACCGGCTCGAAATGAATTTATTGGTTATTGGAAAATTACCGACAATGATAACAAAGATTTTTTTGTGTTATTAAAAAGAGGAGGTAGGGCTTCGTATGAATTGCGCGATGAACAAGGAATTGCCGAATCTCAGGATGGTAATTGGACAATTGTCAAAAATATTGCTGAATCATATGATGGCACTTGGACTACATTTAAAGATATTGCTAGAATTGTTTGGGAAGATGGAAATGGAGATTCAATTCAAAAAGTAAATAATGAATTTATTTATCTTTCATATGTACCGGGTGGGTATTCAAATTATAAACTAAATGATGTCTACAATTTGGAAAAAGTGAGTGATAGAAACATTCAAAAATTATTTCAAACCACCACAGCACAACTCCAAAGATACTCCCAATATTTAGGAATTTGGCAAGTTGATGATATCAAAAAGAATCGTTACTTTATTCAAGTTAAAAAATGGGGACGAGCAAAAAACTTTAAAAAATTAAATGAGATTGAAGACGCTATGGATGGAAGTTGGGAATTAGTCGAAAATAGTTTGGTGATTACTTGGGGAAATGGAAATAAAGATGTCATATCATATGAACCTAATGGATTTGTGAAATCATCATTTAATCCTTCTACACCTATAACGGCAAAGCCTGAAAGTGTGAAATCATTAAAAAGAGTTGAAGGTTAGACCCATTAGGGGGTTCTTGATTTTTTGATTCTTAAAAGGTAGAGTGGTATGTCCCAATGCCTCTAAGAGTATGATGCAGAATTTTGCTTTTACTATGAAATCCGTTGCATTTATTTTTCCTCGATACAACATGGAAGTAATGCGGCATCCTTCATCCCATGAATAATTTTTTTATCAACTGGACAAAATGTTGCGAGGATTCCGGCTAATTCAATTTGATTGCCTTTAACAAAATAATACGGGCAAAGACGAACTCGACCTTCGGCCTTTTTGAAATTTTGATTTGCATCATAAATTGTATGTGACTCTCGTTTGGGTTTCTTATACTCCTGTAGAATAAATAAATTATTTCCACTTTTTGTTAATGCATTATTTATAGACTGCTTCCATTCATTTTGAGAAACATCACTTCCATAGACTACACTTCTAGCACCCCAGGCTGTTTCGTGATACCCACTTATTTTTAAAATTAAATTTCGTTCTTTTTGCGATGCTTCACCTAGTTGTTCCCACGATGATATTGGTCTGCCACCTATATTTGGTGCATCTAGAACTGCAGTTGGCGGAAGTTTAACCGGATCCATTATCCAGGATTTTGGAATTACTTTTTTAAGTAGTTTATAGGATTCTTTTGATAAATTTTCTCTCCAGAATTCACTGAGCAAGTGGTGGTGAAATAAGGCCATGCCCAATTTTTCTTCCTGAAAGTGACGCATCGGTGGAGAAACTAACAGTTTTGATTCTTCCCATGCTTCGATTATATTATTTGCTATTGGAACATTCGCCAAATCGAATAATTCCCAAAATCGATAAACGATATCTATTTGTTCAGGGTTACCGTCAATTGACGCACATAATGTGTTTCCCAACGGCATTACCTCATTAGTTTTTAAGCAGTAAACCCGTTTGCCCTTTTCCTGTAAAGATTTTGCTAACCACTCCATCTCCGGGCGATAGGTAGCTGCTTCATCACTTACAAGTATAACGATCAAAGGTAAATTAATTTGAGGATTTAATGCTGATAATGCTTCGTAGAATAAAGTTATCATCTGATCATTTGAACCTATCAACTTATCATTTCCGCTAGTGTAAAGTCGGTTGAGAAATGCAGTTAGGCCTATTCCTCCCGGCACTGAATCAATCTCAGTCATAGCTATTCCATCTTCCGTAATCAACAAATCCGGACGTATTACTATCGGTTGAATCCCTCGAGATTTATCAGATCTGGCGTGATCAATAATTTTTTTTGCTTTACCTCTATCTAAATACTCAGCGACCCAAGGCGTTATTAATGATCTATTTCTCAGTAGATTTTTATTGAGCACAGATCGCATGTAAAGTAATTCAAGTGCTTTAACAAACTCATGACATGCTATTCCTAGTTTTACTATTTGTTTCTCATGTTCTTGCGTTATAGACCAAGGTTCCGGTGAAAAACGCCATGTTTTGTCAGCAAATAACTCTTGGCTGTTAAAAGCATTATGTAATGTACTGAAACTGGTTACCCCCATTTTTTAATAAAATTTCTTATTCTAGTAATTTAATATTTCTAAAGTTACAAATAATTTTCTGCCTATTAAAATTCAATATCAAGTATTATGGCAATCGCTATAAAATACCATATTGTTAAAACTGCATTTATTTTCGTTACTAGCTTTGAAAATATTTATCAAAGCTGGAAATACTAACGTAGAAATTTTTTTACTATAAATTCAAATTATAATAACGTGAATATCGATTTTCGCTTTATTAAATTTGAAAAATATTAATTTATCTATTATATAAAAGTTTTAATCAAGTTAACCAAAAAATTAATATCTAAATAAATAAAAATATGAAAAATATAGTTAAAAATAAATATGTATCAATAATCGTAAGTCTATTAATCGTCTTAAATTATTCTTCAGTTTTCGGCAGTGCCGTAGCAGTTGATGATTTTGAATCCTATACTAATGGCGAAGCATTGGGAGATTCTGATTTCCCAACTGATCCATGGCAAAACTTTGGTGCAACAATTAATGATCCATTGACAGCTAATACCGGATCAGCGCAGGCAGGAAGTTTGGGAGCATCTATTGTTCTGGATTGGAGTAATGGTACTTTTGGTGGAGCTCTATACGAGTTTAGTTCTTTTCCATCTTTACTGGGAAATGTAGATTTAGGAGTTAGATCAGTTGAAGATTTAACCGGAACCACTATTAGAGCTCAAGTTATTGAAAGTGATGGTGATTTATTTGCTATTCCAACTAATGTTGAAATTTCATCAGCAAATACATATGAAAGCTTTAATTTCGATTTTTATAATAACATACTTGTGAATGACGGAGGTACTGGAAATGGTGTTATTAATTTAACAGCTATCGAAAAAGTTCAGTTTATTTTTCTAAACTCATCTAGTTCAGGTGTCGAAACTTTTCATATCGATAACTTTGCTGCCAATGTTCCTGAACCAAGTACTTATGCTGCGATTTTAGGTGCGTTAAGTTTAATTGCTGTAACCATAATCAAAAAAAGAAAATAGAATTCTCGAAAATAATTTCTTACTAAACTAGATAGTTAAAGATCAATAAAAGTTAGAAAGATTGCCACGACATAATTAGCAGATCCTGCTATGATAGTTGAGTTGTATTTGTCATCGCGAGGAACAACGTGAGCCGACTCCGCCATAGTAGACTATGGCTACGACGGCTGGACGTGGCGATCGATGACTTTTTTTGCTACTTCTTTTTAATTATTTCAAACATTAAAGCAGATGTTTAGTCATCTGCTTTAATGTTTTTATTGCGCGAGCTAGGACCACCTGCCCTCAACCAGGTATTTATAAATTTATCTATCCCGCCATCCATTACATCCTGAACATTGGATGTCTCAGTTCCCGTGCGCAAATCCTTTACCATTTGATACGGTTGAAAAACATAGCTGCGAATCTGATTGCCCCAGCCAATTTCATTTTTCTCACCATAAACTTTATCCATGGCCGCTCGTTTTTCATCCATCGATTTTTCGTATATTCTAGATTTTAAAATTTTCAATGCTGTAGATTTATTTTTGTACTGCGACCGTTCGTTTTGACAGGCGACAACGATTCCCGTCGGAATATGTGTCATCCGAACAGCGGAATCAGTTTTGTTTACATGCTGTCCGCCTTTACCGCTGGCACGATAAGTATCGATACGAATATCAGCGTCATCAATTTCCATATCAAAATTATCGTCAATTTCTGCAATCACATCGACTGCGCTAAATGACGTGTGTCTTCTCTTGTTAGAATCAAAAGGACTAATTCTCACTAAACGGTGCACACCTCTCTCAGCTCTGGCATAGCCATAAGCATTTTCACCTGAGATTGTAATAACGGCTCTACTGATTCCGGCTTCTTCGCCCGTTTGAATGTCATCAATTACTACGCTAAAATTGCGTCGTTCTGCCCATCTAGTATACATTCTTAAAAGCATCTCTGCCCAGTCGCAACTTTCAGTTCCACCGGCACCGGCATGAATACTCAATATTGCATTATTGCGATCAAGTTCCCCGGATAGAAATGAACTAATTTCCAGGCTATCTAATTCAATTAATAAAGTTGCGACAGTTTCCTTTAACTCATTTTCGTGTTCTGCCTTTTCATTCTCATCAACTTCCTCGATCAGTTCAGACATCACTTCGAGATCTGATAATTTTGTTTTAAAATCGAAAATTGGTGATGTTAGATTTTTTAATCTTTTAACTTGTGAAACAGTCTCTTGAGCTTTTTCCTGGCTATCCCAAAAACCGGGTTGGCTCATTGTCTCCTCGTGAATTTTAATCTCCTTTATTTTATTTTCGACGTCAAAGATACCTCCATAAATAACCGTTACGCTTTATGATATCTTCTATTTGAGATTTGATTTCCGGATCAAGCATTTTGCAGACAAATTAAAAATTTACTCATAAAGCATTCCGAGTGGGGACAAGGAAATTTTTTGTGCACCGTTATTTGCTAACGCTGGCACAATGCTCCGAGCCAGTTCACGGTCAATAATTACTTCCATGATCATCATATCATCTTCGCCTTCCCATACACTATAAGATGAATCTTCGGGGATCAGTGACTTTATCTTGTCAATTTTAGATTTGGGCGTACGAGCGTGTAGAGCGACTTTTGAATCTGCTGACAAACAACTTTTTAACAGTAGTGCGATATCATCAAATTTAGATTTCTTCCATTCATCTTTTCGATAAGCTTTTTTATTGGCAAAAAAACGGGTGGTAGATTCAATTACTGTTTCAATAATACGCAGCTTATTCGCCCTCAGCGATGATCCTGTCTCAGTGCAATCTACTATTGCATCTGCAAAAACCGGCACTTTAGCCTCAGTTGCTCCCCATGAAAAACTGACATTGGCAATCACTCCACGCTCCGATAACCAGCTGCGAGTATAGTCGACAATTTCAGTGGAAATTCGAATCGGTGAATTATTCTTTTTGAGATCATTGACAGTTTTATAGTGCGAATCCTCTGGCACTGCCAACACCCAACGAACCGGTCTGAATGTCCGTTTTGAATAACAGAGGTCAGCTAAAATTTGAATCGAATCCTGGCTATTCGTTTCCTTAATCCAATCCCAACCGGCTAGTCCACAATCAAGACTGCCATCGGCGACATACTTCGGAATTTCCTGCGGTCTAAGCAAAACCGGTTTTAATTCCTGGTCATTGGAAACCAACCAAAGTGAGCGACTGGCACCGTAAAACCGAAAACCCGCCTTCGCAAAAAGCGACAACGTCGGTTCTTCCAAGCTCCCCTTCGGTAATCCTATTGTAAGTAATTTTGACACAATTTTTTAGTAATTCAGTTAATTATTTATAATTGCTTAAGTAGAGGCCTCATCAAGATTTGACAACTTTATTAGCTATTCTGCCAAAATTTCTCAATTCTCGATCGACTAGCAGCTATTTGCTACTACCACAGAGTGCTCCGAGAACACGAAGGAATATTCGGCTATCTGCTATTAGCTATTACTGAAAGTAATTCCTTTCACTATTCACTATTCCTAATTCATCATTCTGATCATGCTCATAATCTTGATCCTAATCCTCGGCTATCTGCTATTGGCTATAGTCTATTCATAATGCGCTATTGGCCATTTCCGTAAAAAATTCCATCACTGTAATTATTAATTACTACCAAGCAAAGCGACACCTCAACGAGTGTAACGAGTACCGAACACAGTGACATCAATCATAACAATTACAAATGAAGAACTCTTCCACTTAGCTATGTGCTATTGAATATTAGTCAAAGGCTATTACCGCAGGTTAGAGTATCTAACAATAAGCCCACAGAATAATTCAACATTGTCATCGCGAGGTCCGATTTAAAATCGGGACGTGGGCGATCTATGACTTTTAAATATTTAATTTAACTTGAAATTCCCTGTGGTCTCTGCCACAGAGTCGCTGACTAAAGAGAAAGTTTGAAAACCGTAGGTTTTCAATGCACCCTGAAAAGATGGAGGTAAAAAAAGGAAACCATTGTGCGTATCAAATCCATTATCACATAGTATTTCCTGTAAAGTATCGTAAGGCTTTATTACGTAAGGAGGTTGTAGAGGAAATTGTAAAAATAACAGTCGAGATTCAACAACGATATCAAATCGAAATGGAGCAAATCGGCTATGACCAAGATCATATTCATATGTTATGCGGTGCACACCCAAAATATGCTCCCGGACAATTAGTAAGGTTGTTTAAGAGTATAACTGCCAAGGAGTTGTTTCGTCGAATAAAAGGACTGAGAAGTGAATTATGGGGAGGAGAGTTTTGGAGTAATGGCTATTATGTGGCAACAGTAGGAGAACGAGGAGATTGGTCAGTAGTAGAGAAATATGTTAAAGGACAAGGCAAAGAGAAACAAAAACTAATTCAGCTAAAACTTTTCTAATCTCTCATACCCTGTGGTCTCTGCTACAGGGTTCTTGATTGTTCTTGACGTTAATCCATAATTTACCAAATTTTATTTTTTTACTAATTTCAAGTATGATATCTTTAGCAGCATTAACAGATATGTCTCGACTCCAGCTTAGCCTGATTACCTAGCAATAGGTAAGATTGATGTCACCTGCCCTCACAGCCAATCCGTTATTGTCAAACATTCTGTTTGACTGGCATCGCATTAATTACGCACTAAATTATTTTGATAGGAACGACTGTCCCCAGTCGTCCGAAAACGATTTCACCTCGATTGCAATATCCACGATTAATAAGGTAGGGACGACTGTCCTCAGTCGTCAGTTTTCGATTTCACATCGATATAACAATACGCGTCCAACTAACGGATGCATGGGGACATGCATCTACCCTAAAATTTCCAACAACGTCTTTTGCCCAATGGCCGACGACATTTAACAATAAATTAGAAAGGAATAAAAATGCAGAAATCACAAAAAATAAAAAAACAGTCCAAAGTCACAAATCATCGGCAACTGATAATGAACAGATTGCAGAAATATACGCTAGGATCACAGAGCTTGGCAGTTTTGGCGGGGGCCTTGAGCCAAACGGCGATATGCTCGGCTGCTGTCATAAATCTTAACTTAGGCGGACCGATCGTTGGTGATACGGTGATTGCTGGGGGTGGGGGATCAGTTGGTGATGTAGTTCAGTATAACCTTGGCGCTTCGTCGATAACACAAGGGGATTTTATTAGGTTTTATGGTCCCGCTTTAACCTCTTATCCATTTGTCACCGTGGGAGGGTATGGGGGCGCGAGTGTAATCTCAATGCAACCTGGCTCTTATAATGTCGTGACTTTTTACACAGTGGGAAGTACTATTAATGGCTCTCAGCTTTTCGGACTAACGTACGGGTATCTTTATCTTGGATCCAATGGTGGGGGTCAAGATGTCTGGTCCGCCAATCGCACCGGCGCCATCGGCTTCAAAACTGGCGACAATCAATTTGGATACTTCAATATCTCTTGGGATATTGCAGCAAAAACATTGACGATTTTGGGGGGCAAATATGAATCAACGGCGTCGGCAGGGATAGTTGTAACTGCCGTTCCGGAACCGTCCGAATACGCTGCCGCTCTCGGCCTCGGTGCAATCGGTCTCGCCTACTATCGTCGACGTCCCGGCAATAAAACCCGACCTAAGGCGTAGAGAAAATTCAAAGATCCCTAAAACCCCGGTTAGTCTAAAATCGGGGGTTTTTATGTACGAGTTTGAGGTGACTGTTTTTTTGCCTGTCCCTTATTAATCACCCTAACGACACAGGTCGGCTAGCACACTTCGACGTTCTATGAAGAAATATATCGCCCTATTTCTATCAGCTCTCTTCTTGTCTGGATGCGGTACTCGAAAGTCTTTAGTACGCTCCGGAGAAAGTCTAAGTGTCAGACCAATTATGACTTGGAAAACAGACACACAGCCAGAATGGGAGCAAAGCATAAAGATAGGTGATAAGATAGAAGTCCTCAAATCGATACCATTCCCACCATCAACAAAAATGGAAAAGGATAATACGCAAACCTACTCTTACATCTTCCCATCAAAAATATACCCTCCAAGTGTCAAAGTATTCGAAGAAGATGGCATTATAGTCAGAATCGATTATATTTTTCCTCGTTACTAATCAACCTTGAATCGGGTAGCCAGGGGATTTTAACCCCCAGCTCCCACACCACCACTCATACGGCTCCGTAAGTGGCGGTTCCCGGAAATCATTGACGAATTAAGCTTTCACTTTGTCTCCGTATTTAAAAATAACCCACTTTAGGTTATTTTGTGAACATCGGTTCTCCTTCGACTCTACCGCTTGATCTTTCAAAGGCAGAGTGAGTTGTGTTCGACTTCCCGGGTTCGACCCTTCATCTGAGGTGAGTCTTCCGGATTCTTCGTTCCACGTTTTCATGGACAACTACTCCCGGCTCGTTTTCTCTGACTACTATGACCTCTGCTGACTTCTCAATCGGTAACACGTACCACTCGAGATCTCCCCAGGTAAGGACATACCTGCCTGCCGGCAGGCAGGTTCCTTCCCCCGATATCCACTGGATCTACTGCAAAGGCACTTGATAGTTTCCTACCTTTTGGACATCAGTATGATGTGTTACCTCATCCGGTCTTTACAGCCTCAGTATCCAGTTCCTGTTCGTTAGAACAGGGTTTTGCAGTCTCGCTTGCTTCGGGGACGCCTAGTCAGTGCATATCTCACGATAAACCACCTTGCGACTTGCTAATGCTTCGGGATACGAGCCCGCGCACAAGGGACTTTCACCCTCTG
>JAJFLR010000066.1 GCA_021772565.1 Opitutales bacterium
TTTAATTACTGCGACGTTCGGATTGTCGGTGACGAGTCTCGGCAACTACCCCGCATCTGTGCGTCGTGTGTGGACAAATCGGTTGTATCGGCCGGAGACGAAGCGCAAAAATGGACATAATGCCATTTTGTGCGTGGCCGCTCAACGAGCCTGTCGGCTCGCCGACAATCCAGGCCGGTATCTGAAACGGATGCCGGCGGCTTCGCACAAAATCCGTTATGTCAATCTTTGCGCTGGTGGTTTTCACCGCGACTTTATCCGACACCAATATCATAGCAGGGTTGCGGGGTGGGCGCCGGGACGGCCGAGTTCGTCAGCGACTAAACAATTTACTTATCGAAATATACATTACGTTAGCACCAAACATCATGACCTGACCCCTTCACTATTTTTCCTTTTGACCACCCTCGAGGAATTCATCAAATGTTAAACTACTCGATGAGGCTGGTGTACTGAAATCAAATCCTGCATCTTTGCCTGTAGCATCAATGCCGGTTTGTCGCAGTCTTCCGGTTGGATCGAAGAAATTGATAGGGTCGCCGGAGTAGGAGTATAAATCCATGCTGGCGGCATGGCCAAGAGAATCGGCGCTAAGAAAGCGGCCGCCGCGATGATCGAAATAGCGTTCGCCCATGATGTAGAATCCTGTTGGATCGGCGTAGCGGCCTTGCCAGGTTAGGCTTTGTTCAACAGTGGCGGTTTTTGCCAGGGCCGGGGAATCGTTGCCGTAGTAGAAATTATGATTAGAATTAAAGGCTTCAGTAATGTCTGAAAAATATCCAAAGCTAACGAATGGTTTTCCGAAAAAAACAAGTAAAATTACAATTACTTGAATGACTCTTTTATTCGACATTATTTTATTTATATGTGGATGAATTTCATATTACAATTACGTTAGTTATAATTTCCGCAACATGACCCTTTTTTGATTTCCCTTGCATCGACTTCATGTAGAAGGCCAATTCCATAAACATAGAAAGTTTTTTCTCCTGTCGATTTTTCTTTTATCAGGAGTTGCGATAGCACGGCGTTTGGATTGATAATGTAATTTGTTGTTTGGGTATTTTCAGTTGCGGATATTCGATTGTTCTCGGCGTCATATTGATAGGTTTGGTTGCCGATGGCGGTCAGGCGGTTACGGGTGTCGTAAATAAGGGTATTGGTTCCGCCTTCGCCTGAAGGCTTCGGCGTGACAAGCATGTTGCCGTCGGCATCGTGAGTAACGGCTGTGCCGTTGTAGGTGGCGATGCGGTTATCATCGTCGTAGGTAATAGTGTTTAGGGGAGTGGTTGGTGCTTTGGTTTTAGGGAGAGCAAAGCGGCTAGTGATTCTGCCGCCGTTATCATAACTGTATTTATAATAGGCTATGAGAATATTGGCTGCGTCGCGTTCTTCTATTTTGAGTAGCTGCCCGGCGGCATCGTATTCGAGGTGGCGAGTTGTATTGTTTGGTCGAACGATGTCAGTTAGGCGGCTTTCTTTGTCCCATGTGTAAGTGGTAATTCTGCCGTTCCAGTCGGTTACGGTTTTTAATCGGTTGTGCGTATCGTAGGTGTAATTGACTTCTTTTAGCGGTAATCCCGGATAGGTTAGTTTGGTCAGGTTGTTGTTTTTATCGTAGGCGTATTTGATGATGTTGCCGCGAGTGTCGGTGTATTCGGTTACACGGTTTAGGGCGTCATAGCCACTCGGCAGAATGAAGCAGAATGCCGAAGTGCAGACTATCAAATACAAGAATATCAGAATTGCCGCCTTTTTCATTTCTATTATTGTAATATCAAACTCAGTTTTTTGTGCAAACTAAAAAATATGATTGTATTATATCTTTCAAGAAATTTATTCACGTTAGTTATAAAATAATCAATCTGCCCCCTTTTTTGTTTTTTCAAAGATGGACATAATAGAGTTTTGTGCGCTGCCGCACAACGTGCCCTCAAGGCCGGTATCCGATGCGGATATCGGCGGCTTCGCACAAAACTCTATTATGTTCATCTTTGCGCTGTTCGATTTCACCACGACTACCTCCGACACCAAAACAAAGCACGGCTGCGGGGAGGTTGGCGGGACGGCTGGGTTGGCCGCGATTGAATAATGCTTTAATTACGTTAGTTTTAATTATTATGATTTTCTTTGTATTTTTGTTTCAATTCCTCTGAACTACTTACGCCTTTTTTGGGAAGAAAATATTTATAATACCACCATTCAAAAACGTAAGCTATAATAAATAACGCTACCATGAATGTAATAAATGGAGGTCCAGACTTAATAACATTATCTGGATTTGCGATAGCTTGATTTTTTCCCATAATAGCTATTCCTATTCTAAAATATTTAGCTGCTAAATAAGAAAAAAAATACCAAATCCCTAGACCTGCACAAAGTAAAGACAACTCCTTACATTTTATTTTTTTAAAGAAAAACTGAGTTAATATACATGTAAGAATAAAAAAAATAATATTTATAAAAAAATCCATTCTATTATCGTGGTGGTTTAATCCATTTTCCGGTAGGATCCCCAATTTCTGACGCACCTACAGAAGTTCCTACACCCATATTGCCGAGGAATGTTCCTGTTTTAGAAGTAATTTCACCCAGTGAAAAAATTGTTTCGGCACCAGCTAATGGACCAAGATCAACTCCGGTAAATCCTGTAGTATTGATTGGTCCTCCAATTTGATTATTTACAAAACCTGCAGTAAATAGTAAACCTGCGCCAAGTACTAATGTATCTTTCCCTGCTTCAGAAGCTAAAAACGTACTGCCTCTTACTGCTGTAGCTAATGAAGCCGTTTCTGCGATTCCGCCAATAGTTACAGCTCCTTCATATGCCAAAATGCCAGCCCCAACTGCACCTTTTAAGGCGGCTGTTCCGATTTCTGCACCCACTGTGCTTGTAAAACTTGCTCCTGATACAACATTAGTCGTTACTGTTACAGGAGTTGCTAGTCCACTTAATATCGTTCCGCCACCGGCAATTACACCAGCTGCACTTGCTGTGCCAAGGGCAATGTTATGAGCTGTCATTATACTATCAGACGCACCTTGTGATATCAACTGTCCAGCAGTACTTGTGTTCATCGCATCATTAAACAAGCTGGTGCTTGCTTCACCTTCACTAAATAATGATCCCGTTGCACTGGTTATCGAATTATGCGTTGATCGAATTGTACTATCAGGGTTGAGAAGATTGAACTCATCTATAAAGTCTGTAACGGCATTTCTCCCTGTCGGGTCGACAAAGTTAATGGGATCGCCGTTTGCATAAGAATACAAGTCCATACTAGCGGCGTGGCCGAGAGGGTCGGGAGAGAGGAAGCGCGAGGATTGCGGGTCGTAGTAGCGGGCACCCATAAGATAGTAACCGGTGATGTCAATTCGACGGCCTTGCCAGACATTGGCTTTGAGTAGATTATTTGTTGTACCAGATGCACCACTTGTTGAAAATTTCTTTACTTCGTTTTCTGGTAAAGCTCCGTAGCCACTGACTAATGTTTCATTCCAGGTTAAATTGTCATTACCTCCTGATACCGGTTCTGTGTAAGCAACGATATGGCCAAAGGCGTTAGTTATCGAAACGCTGACTTCTAATGTTGTATTATTGACTGTCGCTTCAAGTCCGCCGATACCTTGCAGGCCACCGTAGACGCCGTTCATATCGGGGCCATAAATTTTCCAGGTTGTTTCATTGTTAACTTTGACACCGATTTCTAAAAATTCGACTAACGGGTCGAAGTAGGAATCGACGGTTTCCATACTTAGCGGATCAGGATTATTGTCAGTTACCGGTGTTGTCGTCACACGCAGACGGCGGCCAAAGCCGTCGTAGACGGCCTGCCAGTCGTAACCGTTATTGCTATTGTCTCGTTCTGAAATTTTTATCAGATTACCGAGTGCATCCCATTTGTAGTTTTGCACTTTCTCTTTGCTGGTGTCATCGTTGTGCCATGTACGTTTGATGATGAAGCCTGCAGCATCATATTCGGTATCGATATAATCATTGGATAAATTGGTTGAATTTTCACCTAATGTAAAATTGTGTGAATCACTTTTTTCAATACTGTCGTTGGCAAATTTTGCTGTAGCGGTCAGGTTGTAATCACCGGATTTTGTCAAATTCAAGTCAGCCGACCATGCACCCGATGGATCGGTTGGGTCAAAATTTGCAACTGGGTAGGAAGTTTCATTGGGAGATTGATCAGGATCATCATTAGGATTATGAGTTAAGGATAAATTAACGGAATCGGCTTCGACTGCCAGACCATTGGCTGGAAGAGCTGGTATATCATCATCATTATAGATTTCCTGCTGCATATGGGCCAAAGGATCGAGCTGGCCATTAGGGATTTTCCACTGACCGGTCGCTGCACCACTGACATTGTAACTAGTGCGCACTCCGAGTTTGTTGCGGTCAAAACCGTAATCAACTGTGACCGTTTCACTGTTAGATTTTTTATAAGTTTCCTTAATCAATTGTCCTCGTGGGTTGTAGGTGTAATCTCTTTGGTCATTCCAAGTGCCTGAAGGAACAGGTGAAGTTGTAGTTGTATAAGAAGATATTTTTGAATCGGCCCGCCAAGTCAAGTTTTCTGTGAGGATGGGTTGACCTGTTGTAAAATTATTGATCGCTACATTTCCGGTGGCAGTAATATTTTTTGCAGTAATACGACCTCGCATATCACGTGAGGTTATTGTCTCGGTTCGCCAAGCATTTTCCTTAGATTTAAGTAAGCCATTTTTAGAGTAAGTGTAGTCGTAAGTATTATTAGAATAACTATCAGTTATAGTTTTTAGTTTACCGTTAGCAAAATAATCAAATGCGGTGCCATTCATATCATATCGTCGCCCTGCCTCATCCCATTTATTTTCAACAATATTAAAGAAGCTCGAACTAGTCGTTGATGTGTGAACATTTGTATTTTGTTGATCGAGCTGTCCATATGAATCGAAAGTATTGACTACAGTTGTTGAGTTAAGTGAGGCATCATTATAGTTTAATGAACAGATGGTAAGATTATTTCTAAAGTCATAGCTATAAGATTTAGTATAACCATAAACAGATGTGTTACCGGCGCTTGTTTTATTAGTCAGTCTGGCCAACGCATCATACTCAATATTGATATGAGTGATATTGCGTAATTCATCTTTCTTAATTTTTGGTAGTCCAACGTAATCTGAGTTGGCATTATAATAGTTATATGAAAAGTGACGAGTTACGGCTTCTTTGTTTTGTAGTTTTTCAAATTGTATTCGACCGGCGATATCATAGCCGGCATTCCAGGTGAGTCCACCGGGCATGATACGCTGGCTGAGGTTGCCCATAGCATCATAATTAAGGGTGGTTACAGCATCATCGGGTAGAGTAGTGGTTTTTAGACGATTGAGGCCATCATAAGTATATTGAGTAATCTGTCTTAGTGGATCGTGGCTTTCTGTCAGGTTACCGGATTTGTCAAAGCGGTTAATTGTATAATCGTAAGTTGAGGCATCTTTGTAGAGCCAAGAGAGAACGGGATTGCCAAAAGTATCGGTGAAGACTTTATTTTTAACAATTGCTTCGGTTGCATCTGACGGATCACCCTGAACCTGGATAACACTGTTAAAATCTGATGCATAAATTGTATGAGATAACTGTGCAGGTGTGCCATCACGATTTAAAATTTCAGTTTTTACCGAACGGCCTAACGCATCCAGGGTGCTGATAATCTTTTCATTTCCACCACTCTCAAAAACTTTTTCAATGATCGTTTGTGATGTAGTGATTTGCGTAGTACCTAAAGCTGAGTTAAGGACATCGACCTGTTGATTATTTTTATAGCTGTAAAGGGTTTTTTGCTGTTTACTGGTAGCATTACTTGATGGGCCGGATTCTTCGATGACTCGATTGAGTCCATCGTATTTGGTAATAAATATATTATTTTCTGCATCAGTAAAATTTCTTAAATTACCACGACGATCGAATTCACTTTTTTCTGAAAATTGAGCTGTTGCATTAGAATAGTTTTCATTCTCATTCGGTGCAGTGCAAAATTCCTTGGTAACAGATGTAATCCCGGAAATGGCATCGGGTTGGTCATTGTATATATAACGCCAAAATGATTTATTTGGTAAAATTTCAAACTGTACACGACCTATAATATCATAACGCCATTCGAGAACTGTGCCATCAGGGTTAATTTGCTTCTTAGGTTGGCCAGTGGAGGTATACTCAGTCAAAGTTACGCCGCCGTTAGGATTAATTGATCTAGATACTTTACCACCTTCTTCATATTCAAAGTTAGAAACTTGTAACAGTTCATCTGTTTGACCGTCATGAAACTTTTGTTCAATCAGTTGACCTATAGAATCGTATTCTAGTAGTGAGTAGTTGTTATTTGGATCGATGACTTTTTTCAGATTACCAAATCCGTCATACTCGTAAATGGTCAATGCTTGTCCAAGTAGGTCGTCTTGTTGAGGAACAGCTTCAACACCAGATCCATCAATTTTTGCGCGACTGCGCCATTTAACTTCAGCGATTATACGACCAGCACCGTCGTAATCACGAAAGATGTAATCTTCAGGACCGTGTCGCGGGCCGTCGACCCAGATAGCTTCGCCATTGTCGTTATAGTAAATATATTCTTTCGATAATAGAGTTTCGCTATTAGCGTCTTTATAAAAAGTTTCCCTTTCAGTAGGTCGACCTGCCATATCGTAATCAAATTTACTGACAGAACCAGATGTGACTGTATCAGTGAACTGATTCACTTCGATGACTTGACCTCTATAGTCATAGAAGAAGTTTTGTATTATATCTGAGTCAGTAGTTGCTGTTGGTTTGCTACTCGCAATTGTAGAATAATCGATTGATTCATTCAATAAACCTCTAGTATCATAACTGAAAGTTTTATAAGCATAAGTATCATTGTCAGATCTAGTTTTTTGTTCTACTAGTAGACCATAAGCATAAGTATTTGTGGCAACACCAAGTTCTGATTTGTCATATACAAAATCTGATTGAGACATTAACTTATTACTGTCTGGTGGTCCTGTTGGATTATCTTCAGAATATACTTTGATACTAGTCGGTTTGTTGCCGATAGTGTATTCTGGTGTCACATTACTGTTTGTATAACTGTATTCATAGATAGTAGTGATGCCGTTGGGAGCAATGGATTTGGTAATCAGATTTTTATCGTTATATGTAGTAGTCGTAGTAGCTACATCATCTTGGTTATCACCAGTAATATCACCATAAACTTTTTGTAAAATTATATTACCCCGAGAATCGTACCAGTAATAGGTTATCAATCCACGCTTGTTTTTTTTCCATTTTAAGCTGCGTGGATAGCCACCAGGGATATCATCTGCAATGTCTTGATTTACTAATTCATTTATAATAAATCCTTCTGAGTCTCGAGCGCCGTTAACCTCAGGAAAATCTTTACGTTTTATATACCACTCTTGTTCAATTGACTGGCCAAGAGGATCTTTAATTTTAGTGATTTGTTGATCAGTGTATTCGTATAAAGTACAGTTAGTATCATTTATGGGAGTTCCGGATGGTGCATTAAAAACGTCATAGACTCTAGTCCAACCAGAAATAGATCCATTTAGTTCGACTAAATCACCGTATACATAAGTTGCATTTCTAACAATTTGAAGATCGTTGCCAACAGTTGCCCACTGCTTAACAACGCGACCCTTATCATCATATTCATTTTGTAAAATGCGGCTATCGGGTCTAATAATTTTTTTGATTTGATGCGTTGAATGGATACCGATGTCAACTTCTGTAATTACATTGCCAAGTAATGAAAGTCCAATTGTATCAATTTTATACTCATATTTTATTTCAGTATTGTCAGGTAAAATAACTTTTCTTAAATCATGCTGGTCATCGTACTGATATTGAACCACTCTGCCGTCATGGCTTGTAATTTTAATCAAACGATTGCGTCTATCGTAGGTAAAAAGCAAAAATCGCTCATCATTACTAATGATTCTTGATACCTTAGAATATCCAAAATCATTTGGATCTGAATAATAGTCAACTTTTACAAAATTTCCGTTAGCATCAGTCCATGTATCTAAATACGGTATAGTTTGGCTGCTTTGCATTTTAAATACTCGTATAGAGCCATCAGAACCTTTTAATGTGTACAGTGTATCCGTTCCAACGATCGATTTTTCAATAGTTTGATTATATTTATTATTGAGACCACCAATGCCTGAACTTGTTTTGTTACTTAATTCAGGGTTATAATCTTTGGAGAGCTTCCATTTCAATGGTTCAGCTAATTCATCATCCGGTACATAAACAAAAACTGAACCGTCCTCTTCTGCTGCATAAATTAGAGACAATCTTTTTGTGATATTATTAATAGTAAACTCTCTATCAATGATGGTTAATGTGGGAACAAAATTATGTTTCCAATTATAACCCAAATCCCATTTGTGATGTTGACTTGAGTATGAGCGAGTAAACTGAAGATTAAATAATCCGCCCAGACTAATATCTGTATTAGTTTCGTAAAATTCACCATTTATGACATTTACCGGATCGGCAACTTTTTGATCACTATCTACACTGTTTTCATTAGCATTTGATTTTGCTTTGTTATCGTTATTATTTGCACCTGACAGCTCTTCACTTAACTGAGTTTTAGTTGAAGTATTTGTGCTACCTAATTCTTTTTCTGCTATTTCATTTATTTCTTCACCATTTTCTTTAAGGTTGTTTGCTTTCTCTTTTTCCAAGGTAAATTTATCTTTGTCGTTACTATCTATCTCAGTGCCGTTAGTTAGTTTGTCAGTAGCATCAGCTTCCTCTTCCTCTGATAATTCCTCTTCTTCTTCCTCTGCTTCAGTATGAGAGTCTACAATTAATTCCTCATCATCCTCATGTTCTTCTTCATCAGAGGCCATTAATTGGATTGGTGTTGTCAAGTAGACAACATACAAACATAAAAAAAATATACTTTTGAAAGGAATTATGTACTTATTCATATTAAAAAATTAAAATCTATCTATAGTTCTAACAGGTGATCTAGAATATTTTGGAGAGAGTAATAAACCACCAAACAATTCGGAATACTTGGAATTTACTTTACCTGGCGTTAGTAAAATGACACCACTCGAAATTGATTCCGATTCAAAAAATTTCTGAGATGTCAGTTGCTTTTTTAAACTATTCCAAAGAACAGTGTGGAATGACATCCCCGTTTGATTATTGTGTGTATAGGTCCCATCAGTTTGCAATGCCGGTAAATTGTCGGAAGTTATAATTAGAAAATTAGGATTTTGATTAGAGTCTTTGCTTCTTTGTAGAATTTTGACAGATGAATTCCCTTCGTTTAACCCCCATAAATTATTCATTACACCATGCTCCAATGCCGAACCATGCAGCACGCCAATCATAAAAGCGGATTGACTGTTATAGCCACCAAATGTGCTAGTTACATTTTCATTTGTTGAGCGATTCATAATGCGTATGCGACGATGGTCTTCTACTACTATTCTCGAATAGCGAGGAGTTAATACGTGATTTGAAATTCCAGTTGGACCATCAGCTTCAGGAATTATTGTAAACATCAATTCGGTAAAGTGGCTTAAATTTTTTGTCTTATGTAGTGGTAGGATTACGTCATCTGCTTCAAAACGCATTTTAATATATTCGAGTCCTGCAATAAAATAATTTGTGCCAAATAATATTGTAGGATCTACGGGATCATCATTTTGATGTTCACGCAGTTCTTTATAGTGCACATCAAGCATTTTTTGAGTGACCCGACCCGTTGCCAAAACTAATGCGCCTTGTTCACCTAAAACAAACCGATGGTCATTTTTAGTTGCTAACAAATTAGTTTCATCAAGTTCATCCCTCGCAGTGATAATATTTAAAAACACATCCTTTCCTAATGGTAGTGCGCTTAATCCATCAAGTGATCTATAATGATTAGAAATTGTTTCTATAAAAAATTCATCATCATGGACTTCAGAACCAGTAGCAGTGCTAAATTTATCTTCATGAGATTTTCTAACATTGCTAATAGTCAACGGCCATGTTGAAGGATTATTGGGAAGATTTGTATCACTTCTATCATATGGCCCCATGTGAAATTTTAGATCCCAACTGCTATCAGTTTGCGGTTCCCAGTATACAAATAATTTACGATTGTGAAGATCTGCATAGTATATTTCGCCGGTGTCTAATTCAGGAATTGGAATTTTATCTTCATCTTCAACACTACTATCAACCTTATAACTAAATTTTATTTGAATAGTGCTCAGTACTTTTTCTTTACCAGGGTCAACAACTACATTATTATTTTCTAGTCCTGTTAATTGACCGATAATTTTTGGACTACCGCCGATTGATGCCGGTTTGGGAAAATCTTCCCATCTAGCATAATATTTTTTTCGAGGTTGTGTCCAAGTACCGATATCATTAAGCGTTAGATTGGGATAATTTTTCTGCAACTGATCTTCAATAAAATTAGGCCAGATGTGAGACGGCTGATCGGATTCAACTGCATATAAGCTGGGAGCGTAGACAGTTATCTCTTGTACGTCAGTACTAGCTTTAGAGTCTGTAAACTCTATCTCATAACCAGTCTCATATGTCTCATTGTTATTATTGGGAATTGCAATCCGGCTAACTAAAATTTCATTTTCTGAAAGATTACTCAGTTCTCTAAGTTTTTCTTTAACTTGAGATGGAGATGCATTATGCAATATACCTTTTGTTTGTTCACCCTCAAATGTTAACCAAAATTTTCCGGTTTTTGGTGTTAATGGATCATCATCAGAATAGAAATTTACAAATGTAAGTTTTTGTTTTTCATTTAGGCCTTGATTCGTATCACCCTGTTGAATTGTTTCTACTTTAATTTTTACTTTCGGCAAAATATCTGGATCTTCACGCAGAAAATCTAAAACAAACTCAAGTGGTGTGTCATAATTTTCAGGTAGCATGGAATAGAGATCAAATCCCTCAGAAATCTCGTGATCCTTAATCCATGGAAATATGTGCTTCCATACACCACCTATTTTTACAACTACCCAAGGGTAGTTTACGGCAACAAATTCACTGGCGTATTCTTCTTCATCAATTTGCACACCAAGAAGGCGGCTGACTTGTGATGTCAGCATTAAAAGTTTATCGTTATCAACTACAGCATAGGCTGCCTGATAATCTGATTGACGGAGTAAGTAAATCAAAAGCGCACATTGTTCCCATGGAGATCCTTGTCCCTCGAGGTAAGTACCGATCGCTGCACGTTTGACACCGGCTGAGCCGATACTGGCAATTTCAGATTTACTGGCAGCCTGGTAGTCAACTGGATCTGTAAGTTCGATTTCATTTTGAACAAAATTTGCCAAAGCGAGTGGATCTTTATTATAGTCATCTACTAATTTATTCAAGATCGAATGGCTGCGCAACTCTGGACTGTCATCTATGCGTTTATAATAATCATCAGCAGTAATATTATTACCACTTAAATCAGGTTCGATTGGTGCCGCTATTGGAATCGTTGAACTATTTAAAATTTCTTCAATACTTTTACCGTAATAGTGGGAAGGCATGGGTTGTTTTTCAAATTCAGGTTTAATAGTTCGGGTAATCCATTGGCCTGAAGATTGTTCTGTGAAAGAGACACGCATGAGATCAACTGTTTTCCATGAGAAGTCTAGAGGATCACTTTTATCAACTATACTATTGACATCATCATCTACAGTTGAGTGAGAGTTATAAATTTGAAACTTGCCAACAATCCTATAGGTATAATTATTATTATCTGCTTTTAAAGATAATACCCATGGCAACCTACCAAGAGATTCCGGTGAATCAGCAGCATTTAAAATTTCAATCCTAGTATGTAAGCCAAACTCTGTATTTATATTTGAAATCACACCACCTGCACTGGATACATCTTTCCATTGTTGTCCAGATTTTGATCCTTCACTTAAGATACTTGTGCTTAAACTCTTTGGTAATGGAATATTAATATGTCCGACTATTGCATTAGTAGTTACACTGTACACGTCAATATCAAGACCTCTAATTTTATCAAATAAACTGTTTTCAGAAGGATTTAATATTTTACCCGCACCTATAATAAATCGATAGGGTGTATTGGTATAGAGTGGATATCCACCGTAAAATTCACCCGCGTCTAATAAATAGTGTGTGTCATAAATAGGAATTTTCCACCAGTCATTAGGTTCTTCATTTGTATCTTCTTCTAGAGACCAGTAATATTGATTGTGTGCACCTTGGCTACTGATATCTTCAGGGTCAAGATTTCTATCTGTATCATAATAGACCCAGGAATTTTCAATAACCTCAATATCATCTAATATATGAATACTTGCTTGCTGAAGTGGTTTGTCGATTTCGCCTAAGTAAATTTTATTTTTATTCGACAATACTCCTTCACAATTAATTTTAATATAAGCAAAAGGACTTTCATGACCGTTGCTTTCATCAGTTATATGTAAATAGCCATCAGTTATTACCACTATTTTATCTTCAGTAATTTGCCATGACTCGTATACAGTTTGATCCTCAATTGGTAAAGATTTTAAGAATGAAGATCCGTTTAATAATATATTATATTTTTTGTGTTTGTAATTATATTTTCCAACAACAAGTGTAATCGAATATCTGCCGTTAGGTAGACGGATTTTCCATGCATGATTACCATTTTTATCATGTGTTATTATACCTGAACGTCTTCTTTTTTGATCAAGTGTAACCGGTGTGCCAAGAGCGTCATTAATATAAAATGTATTTGAACTAATATTTTGGTCCCAGCCAAAGATATAATTTTCACTTTTTTTACTATATTCCAATCCGGTATCAGCAATATAATATACAGTATTAGGATCATTATATGATGGTGTTTGATTAATATCATCTTCTTGAAAATTGATATAGATCGGTTTCCAAATTATATTGATACGATAATTTGTCGAAGATTCTATTAAGGGTGCTAAATAGGTATTTCCATCTGTATCAATGAATCGCGCACTTAAATCATAGACTCCAAGTTCATCGAGGAACCAATCGTAACGCCAAGATAAATTATCTACTTTGGATCCCTTCCCGAGGTATTTTTGGTTAGCAAAAAATTCGACTCTGGAAATTGTTGGTGGAGTTTCATTTGTAGGAAATGTTAGGTTGGCATCAAGAGTAATTTCCTGTGCTAAGAAATATTTGTCATTAGTTTGAGCATTGATTATAGTTATGCTTTGTGTTTCAGGGTCAACAGCTACAGAATCGATAGCTGTCAAAATATAACAACTCGTTAGTAGTAGAATTTTTAAAATGTATGTATTTAATTTTTGCATATGATTAAAATTTTATTAGTAATTTTGTCCCTCCTGAGGTGTGGTAATTGAAATTGTATAGGTTGAAATTGGAGCATCTGTTTTACTTTTACTTAAATCACCGTTAAATTTAGCCAACTCCCAGGTATCATCTAAACCATCACCGTCGCGGTCTTTGGTTATGACGCCGTATTTATCGTCGTAAGTTTGTGCGATGTTGGCAATTTGTTGTGCATCTAAGGCTCGATCGTAAAATAGGACTTCGAGGAGGTCGCCGTCAAATGAGTTATTAAACTGACCAATATGAAAATTCAACCAAGAATCCGGATTTCCTAAATTATGTTTTTCAGCAATAAGATTACCATTTTTATATAGTCTTCCTGTGCCATTCTTGTGTGTATAGGACCACATATTCCATATACTTTCTTCAAAAATTCCAGTAGGTGAATCACCTGCATTTGTTCCAGGGACTATTCGACCTTTATTATTTTGAAAACCAATACCGACTATTACAGAATCATTAATATCGGAATGGAATAAAAATGACCCCCAATGATCACCTATCGATTGATTCCAACTTACGTTAGAGTTAATAGTTGGCTTAAATACAAAAACCACAGAAAAATTATCTATTTGGCCACTAACAGAATCTGATTGCAAAAATTCATTACCGTCCTTAAATCGTATTACCGGATGACCAAAGTTGTCATCAGTAACATAAGTGGGTCTGTGTAAATCATTACCTTGTCCGAATTGATTATTATTTCCTGATTGATCATTCCATGTAGTAATTAAGCTAGTTGTAGAATCTGTAATGATGCCTTCATCAGCTTTCATCCAAAATAGCATGCCATCTGGTATTCCAACATATGAAGATGACGTTGGATTTGTTGCGTTGTTAAACTCATTTTCGTTAGTTATACCGTCATTATCCGTGTCATCCAGTTTATTAAAGACTAACGAATTAAAGTAATAATACTCCCACCAATCAAGTAATGAGTCACCATCGGAATCGACAGAGAGATCAAAACTAAAAACCATTTTGAGATGACCTATGGTTGCGAGGTTGTAATTGATATCAGTCGGTGTTGCCGGGTCCCATGGGTAGAAGGAGGGTAGGTCCTCTTCTGGAAATCCTCTGGCGATGAGGTTTGCTCGAGTATCGTAACCGATAGAAACGAGACGGTCGTAATATGGAGTGGCAATGTTTTTAAGTTGGCCAAGGTTGATGGCGTTACTATTTGCGGCTGAAACTTCTATAAAATTACCGACCATCGTTGTGATTTCAGTGCCAGCACCGCCAATAGAAGTGAGTGAATTGTCCATGTGGAGCTGGGCATTTTTGGCAACGTTTTTGAGTTGACCGAGGTTGGCGGGGCCGAAGTCATTTTTGGAAGCGTTGTTATCAATGATATCCGTATCCGTTTCATCATTCCACCAGGCTGGGTCGTCGATGGAGAATAGTGAATGGTGAAAGGTGAATGTTGAAATGTAGAGGAAGATTATTAACCACAGAGAACACAGAGGCGTTGGGGAGATGTTCTTTTGGCACGGATTTTTATTTGTCTTATTCATGTTTGATTTGTATTTTTAATAATTATTGATCGCGTAGAGCCACTGATGCACAGAGTTTTTTTATATAAATAAACAATGGGAATATTGAATTCACTTCGTTTTGATAGTTGTCGATTGAATGTATTAAGAACTTGGCGGAGGAGTATTATAATCACCCATTGAAATATCACCTTGTGGGTTTGTAATGACAATCTGACCGTTTACAGTTAGATCGTTATGAATGAGAGTATTGCCGTTGACTTCGAGTTTGTTACTACCAGGTGTATTTGTACCGAGTCCCATATTGCCATTTTTAAGAATTGTCAGTGCGTTACTTGGAACTATCGTTCCTGCTGTAGGATCACCATTTCCAACAATCAAGAGAGGGTCAGTTGGTACCCACGATCCGCTTCCTGTAATAATTTCATTACGAGTCCCTAAAACAGTGACGTAGTCAGCATCTGCTGTTAAATTGGTACCGATTGCTGTGCTGCCCTTTCCTTTGGCTTCTGTATAAGCGCCGAAAGCCTGAGCATTATCTTCGGTAGCATTTGCATTAGCACCGAAAGCCTGACTATAAATTCCTTCAGCTTTTGCTTGATAACCAAATGCTTGCGAGTATTGACCAGAAGCAAGAGTTTGAAATCCAAAGGCTTGACTGCTATCTTTTGTAGATTTAGCCTTATATCCTATTGCTTGACCATGCGGATGTGAAGCTAAAGATTCATATCCGATTGCTATAGTATACTGCGCATTTTCGGTTTTAGCTTTTGTGCCAATTGCAATACTAGCTGTTCCTAATGTTTCAGCTTCGTTTCCTATAGCAATAGAATAGCTTTTATTAGCTTTTGCTTGATAACCAAATGCTTGACTAAAATCATACATTGCAGCAGCGTCAAGACCAACTGCCAAAGCATGATCTTTAGCTTGAGCATATGCTCCAATTGCAATGGATGTATCGTTATATGCACGACCAAGATAGCCTATGCCGATACTATTATTTCCTTGCCCCAAAGATTGTCTTCCAAATGAAATACTATCATCTCCGACAGCATGCGACCAACTGCCTATTGCAGTAGATCTTACCCCATCCGATTTTGATTGATAGCCAATGGCAATTCCTTCCGAATTGTTAGTAGTTGAGTTTACACCCATTGCAATTGAATAACTATCATTTGCTGTAGCCTGGTTGCCAAAGACCATGCTTTGATGACCTTTAGATTCAGCTAAGACACCAATCGCTATACCATAATTATTATCAGTTTGTGAATCAAAACCAATAGCAATGCCATTTGGGTCTAATGTTGTCGCACTTTTACCAATTGCTACACTATAGTTTCCATTAGAGTTGGCACTTCTGCCAACTGCTATACTTTCAACTCCATTGGCATTTGTATTATTTCCTAAAGCAATTTGATTGGAAGTATTAATTTTACCAGTTACTTCGAGATCACCATCAATTATTGTGTCGCTTAGTTTTGGTTCTAATAGATGTTTGTCGCCCCAGCCAAAATCAGGATTCGATCCACTATATAGACTGATACTCCATCCACTTGAATGATCATTGCTTTGAGTGCTAAATATTGTAGTTATCCATGCATCAACAGTTATTCTGTAACCATTTGTTATTATGTCAGGATCTCCAAATGCAATAACCACATTGCCGTTAGCGCCCCATTGTGCACCGACATATTTATTGAAATTATCTGTGCCATGATCTATAATATTTTGTCGTAATATTTTTCCTTGTAATCCATCTTCACTGCCATTTTGACTATTATTAGCATTACCAACCACAGTAAAATCTATGATATCACTATCATCCCAGCCATACCCATGAACTCTGATTTTAAATTTAATGTTTTCATCTCTTAAAATTGGTGTAGTTATTACCCAGGCACCTGATGCATTACTGTATTGCTTCTTTGATATAATATTTGGATAGAAACGAATGTCGTTTCTGTCTCCTTGGCTTAGGGTTCCTAAATTAGAGTGCCCTTCAACAAATAAATCACCGTTTTGACTATTACCCGCTTTTACCTCTAGATCACCGTTAACAGTGAAATCTCCTTCAATTGGATTGGCTAGTAACGCAGTATTTAGTAGCCCAAAGAGACAGAATGCCAATACACTAATATTTGTCCATTTTAGTAATTTATAATTCATAGTTATTTTCTCCTTATTTTAATTGGTTAAAGTTTAGTTGAAATTTGAAAAGTGATGGATTGCCACGTCATCTATTGATGACTCGCAATGACAAAGGGGTTTAATTTTTTGCCACAGATATACGCGGATTGAACACAGATTTTTTATTGTTTGTTTTAAATGTGCTAGAGCTGAAGTGGATAATAACTGGAATTGTGGGATTTTGAAAAAGTGATGGATTGCCACGTCATCTATTGATGACTCGCAATGACAAAGGGAATTAATTTTTTGCCACGGATGTAGGCGGAGTGAACACGGATTTTTTATTGTTAGTTTTAAAAGTGTTAGAGCTGATGTGGATAATAATTGGAATTGTGG
The DNA here is from genome assembly GCA_021772565.1 of Opitutales bacterium. Taxonomy (GTDB): domain Bacteria; phylum Verrucomicrobiota; class Verrucomicrobiia; order Opitutales; family JAJFLR01; genus JAJFLR01. The sequence continues at coordinate 17,392 of JAJFLR010000066.1, forward strand.
ATTTTTGAAAAAGTGATGGATTGCTGCGTCATCTATTGATGACTCGCATTGACAATTGGGAATTGATAATTCTAACCGCCAAGCACTTAATGAGCGTAAGGTTTTATTGATTTGAAATATAGGTGCTAGATTACTGCGCCATCTACTGATGGCTCGCAATGACAAAGTTGAAGCACTATTTATCCCTAGATATACACAGATCAGCCGTCGACTTTGGCTATGGCAAGACAAGTTAAGCGCAGATTTATTTAATTGATAGCCTTTGATTTTTGCGTCACAATGGTGCTTGCAACTACATGAGCTGGTTAACCTGAGCCGTATTATTGCTAAGTTTAATAAGAATGCAATTGGGGTGAAATTAATTAATGACAATATGAGAGTATTTCATTGTTATCTATTACTGTTTGGTTTCGTCATATTGCATATTATTTAAAGGTTATTATTTTTTAGTAACTTCCTCTTTATTTTGTCAAACGATTTTTTGAAGTTTTTTTTACAACTATTAAATTATCTAATGACAGATGGTAGTTCGGATTAGAAAGATTAATGCTAAATTTAATTCAACAGTTAAACTAAGATACAGATTTAAAAGAGTTTATAGTTTTTGGACGCTGATATAGTTGTTTCAGTGCTTACCTTCAGTGATGTAAAAAAAATTTGGTATAAATTTTTTTGCGCTGTATTACTTCCGCAACAGTCATATAGTAGGGGACATTCCAGTGCACTCTACTTTGAAGAAATTGGCTGAATTGTTATTTCGAGACAACTCGATAGCTTGTACTGAACCAAAGATTTTATTTTCTAAAAGCAATATAGCTCTTTGTGAAAATCATGAAAAAAGGTTCTTTAATTATTTCACAGTCGGGAAAGAGTTGTTGCATTTCCTTAAAGCTGAGAAGGCGAATTTCATTAAGCATTTCCTTGATTTTTTTATCTGTTGGCTTTGTTAACAATCCCCAGACAGTAAAATATTTCAGGAAGTATATTCGAATATTTTTTGGCAGCCAATGAATGAATGGTGTAATATAATGAGGTTCTATAAAAAATTCTTTGGCTGGAGTTTGTATCCATAATCTTTTGCCCACACGTCGAACTTCGGCAGCAAATTTTTTTTGGTTTTCCCAGGATGATACATGTTCGATTACACTATTGGAAAAAACAATATCAAAGCAGTTATTTTTATATTCTAGCGAACACGCATTTCCTATTACTGTATTTATATTGTAGTTAGCGTATGTAGGGGAGTTGTGATTTATCTGATGAATATTTAAAATCTCGATTGAATTCCAGCATGGATTTTGTGTTGTCCAGGTATTTGGATAGCCACCCACGTCCAGAATAGATTCATGAGCTTTAGGTTGAATATTGTCGATAAATTTTTCGAAACGTTTGTTTCTGAAATATGGAGAGATTTTACTATATATAGAGTGAATGTTCATTTTGCGAATATTACATGGATTAATTACGTCTGATTGAAATTTGTAAAGTGATTTTATTGAGATAGTCGCGTCATCTAGTGAAGACTCTCAATTACAAAAGGAGGTCGTCTATAATTGAATGGCGATGATTGGAGTTTGGCGAACTGGTTTCACTCTTCTTAAAGTGGAAGTTCGGTGAGCTGTTTGTCTCTACACTGTAGTAATCATACTGAAAATATCTACCAAAACTATAAATTTTCACAATTTGGGTTTGATAACTGAGGATTAATTCTTTAAACAGCTGTTTATTAGGTAATCGAAATGTTGATTATTAACATTTTATTAATGTCTGGTGATATTTATTTCTCAAAATATCTAGGGTAAATACTTGTATTGAAGCATATTATGGCAGATGATCTTTTGAATGATTTAGTCCAAAAGGTGGGGGATAATTATCCTTATACCACTGAAAGACTTAACCAAATTATTAACGAAGCCGAAGAAAATGATTTCGAGTCATTGCTGACAAGTAATGATATTGAGGGCCCGACAGATGAGTTTATAACGTTTGCCAGAAACTGGATCGAGAATCTGGCTGTTACATCACAAGCCGATGAGTTAGGTGAAGATTGGCGAAATTATTTGGTCAAATTTTCTAACAAACATGCAGACTGTGCTGAATATTTACCCGGATGGTGTTCGGCTATCATCTCTGCTTTAGAAGCAGTTTTGAAAACCAACAATCATGTGACTATATGGGTATCTCTCGATGCTAGTTTGGATTATGTTGATCGCTGTCTGCAAATTGAAATTTTAAAATCAGCGGCTGACGATATTGCCCAGACCGTTTCGTCTGAATTTCAGGAATCTTATCCCTCACTACAGATTGACGATGATTTTGCCGATTTTGAATATTTGGAGGAATCGTTAGCAAGTTTGTTTAAGTTATGGGCAAAAAAAGTTTCGGGTAAACCTGCTATTTATCAGGAGCTTATTTTTATAGATTTGTTTATTCAAAATATTTTACCGGTTAATACCGGAAATGAAACTTTTTGGCAGAGTCTGATTGAACTCAAATTATTAAATGCAGTTGATGAAAAATTAGGGGTCTACACGCACCATATTTTATCTGATGTGCTTAATGTACTCAATGAATCATGTGCTCGATTTGATTGTATTTTTAGTTTGCGAGAAGAGATACCGCGTTTGCTGGAAGACTGCTCAAAAAGCCATCTACAATTTATAGATATTCTTATTGCTGTGATGATTTTGCACACATCAAAAGATTCAAATTTAACAGAACGATTTGTGGCAAACTTATCGCGCGATTTTTTTGGCAGTGAAAACACCAATAGAGAAATCATTGTCTACTTTATAAAAAACAAACGTACTGTTCTTGATTGGCTAAGAGAAAATCATGAACGGTTATACATTGACTGGTTTGAAGATACTCTTGGTTATTTTAAAAACTTATTGCAATACACCGATTCAATTGAAAATAATTTAAAGCTTTTGAAGCCAAAATTTTCAAAGCTGGGGGAAGATTTGGCTGTCGGGTTGAAGGGTGCAAATATGGGCAGCCGATTGCTCAATTTTATCAGTGAAATTTTCAGCCGTGCCTGTTGGGCCGGATCTGTGACAAAGAACCCTAAATTAGCCAGCCACATTTTTCGTCAAGGGATCGTTGCCAGCATGGGACTCGACGCACGCGATGAGATTTGGCGAAAACACGCTCGCATACAGGCTGCATTGTTAAATGATTTAACTGAGCAAAAAATTAACTCAGTAGAAGTTGTCATTGCCAAGACGCTTATCCAAACAATTGAATCGATCACACTAAGCACAAAGTTAGCACCGGGTGATCTCTATTTGGATAATACCACATTAAGCAGGGTTGATTTAGATAGTTTAAATTTAAAGTCTATAGATGTATCGCTGGCCATTAAGAGAATAACTGTCGATCAAAGATTGTTTTCTGAAAGAACATTTTTACAGTCGACTGAGGAATGGTTTTTTAATCATATTTTATCACGGTTAGGACCAGTTTCAGGATTAGCCTTAAAGGAAGTATTTTCAACGCTGGGAGGCGGAATTAAAATTGCTGATAAAGATGATGAAGTTCCGGCAAATTTTTCTAAAGCTTACGAGCAATTTACAAACAGGCTTCCAAGACTGACAGCCAGCATTAATTTATATGTCAATGCAGAAAAGGTGGCAAAAGACTCTACCAAATATTTATTCGATAAAATAACAAACTTGAAATCTGAAGTTGGCGATGATGGTTACAATACAACAATAAAAGAAAACCGACTTACGTGTATTAAGATTGGCCGTACTTTGAGCCCGGCATCAAAAATATCAAACGACCAATTTGCCGGATGGTGGAATCGAACAATTGAAAGGTTTATAATCAACCGTCCCAGCGGAATGTTTGAGGAGATGCTGAATGGGTATTATCGAGGTATGAATAACGTTTTATCGGGTGAAGAAACAGAACAGGCATTTGATGTCATTCACAATACCTTCAAGGAAATTCTTGGTGTAAGCTGCACATTGGCAGCAGTTGGGTCAAAAAGCTGTCCGATAGCAGGACCCGGATGGCGCAGTTTATTTGGTAGTAGTAAAGCAAAACCGATGCCAAAGTCATTTGAGTTGAATGCTGAAGATATTGAAATTGCTGCAGGAAATTTAGCTGACTATAAAGACACAGTAATAAAGCAATTTAATTTGCTGGTCAAAAATTTTATTGCATCGGGTGATGTGGAATACTCATGGCAAAAGGTCATGCCGATGATTGATCAAACTTTAAAGACTGAGACTACTTCAGGATTAGCTAAAGCTTATATAAATTTCGCTTTTGAATTAGCTGATGCAGTTGGCGGGGCAAAGGGAGTATTTTGGTTTGAAACAATTCATCGCGGATCATTTATTGTCGCTCAAATTGGATTGGCACAAAAATTAGCCGATGCTATTGATGAAATAGCTAACGAATATGCCAGGCATGCTTACAATATTTTTCCGGATGAATATAATGATGTTGGCGAAGCAGAAGCTGTCAGTAAAATTATGGCAGATCAAACAGCTTTATTAAATAATTTTTCTAATATTCTTCGTCAGGAATCACCGACATTGGCTTATTTAAATATCGTACGTTACATGATAGAACTGGTTGCACCTTACAAACATTTTAGTGGTTCTGTATGGAAGTCAGGCTATCGTTATATCGAAAAATTTCTTTCAGACAAAATTGATAACTTTGAACATTACGCGCTCTCATTTTGGGTCAGTCAACTTGAATCAATGTGTGACAATATCAATGAAACACATGGTTTAGCCAAGGAAATTTATACATCGGGTGAATATACTTTTTCAGCTAGAGTTGAAGAAGAAGACGCAATTCGTATGTGTGTCTCTTCTGTGACAGCTGCATCGATTGCACCTGACTCAGCATCGATTACTCCGGATGCCGTACTGAGTCGATTTGCATTAAGTTCAGCCTTACCTAATTTCAAAAGTCCAAAACAACTAGAGCAATTAAATAAATTAATACTCAATACGCTGGAAGGACTTTTACCCGAAAATTTTGAATACAATTTAAAACAATTAGGTAAGAAATTTTCTCGAATTAATTCTCTGAGCAAAAAATCCGGTGATTTGTCAGTGGCCGCTGCATTTATCGGTGTTTCTGATGAGACAATGATTTCATCATTTTGGAAAACTGTCAGTATTGGTATGACAGTAAATGAGGATAGCAAAAGTCAGCTGGCAAAAGATAACGCTATACTAAAAGAGCATCATATAAATACTCACTCTGTTGGAGAAATCGCTGCTAGTGTTGCAGCATTGGATAGTCAGTGGTTTATGTCAGCAATAGCGGATACGGCTCAAAAACGTTTGTTGCAAACGTCATTGCATGCAGTGGTGACAAATTCAACATCAGGAGAGAAGAATATTAGTTATGATTTAATTTCAAAAACAGCTGCTCGAAATATTGGGTTTATGCTCGGTTTTTCTGACGATTTAAATAAGGTAGATGATTATGGATTTATAGATGTTGCGGGATTAGATATTGCTGATAAAACTCCATTGAATGAAAAAATTACTCAGAGTTTTCGTTTAATTAAATCTAAACTTGGAAAAGTTAATTTTGGCATTAAACTGGCAAAGAAAGTTAAGGAAATCTCCAAGCAATTAAGTGCTGATTGTCAAAAGATTGAGAGTTTAACTGAATCTTTTGGTGATACTAAAACATACGCTGCATTCATAAAAAGAGTGGCTTATAGGTTAATCGATTCCAATATTGAACCTGCAAGGTTGATGGCAGGTAAAGTGGTTGAGAATTACCGACTTTTTAATTTAGATGACGTCAATCTTCTTTATGCAAAGAGTTTGGAAGCAATGCTGACAGTGGCATCAGAAACAGAAAGAGTCTATGTGCACCAGGCAATTTTTGAAACTCAGTTAAATTCAACGATCATTGAAACTAAAAACTGGAAATCAATCTTCGCTTCTTCAGAAGAAGAGGCAGCTGAATTTATTGATAAAGCCATCGCTTCAATTTCTCAACTGGCAGAAAAATCAGCAGAGGACACTATCACGTATTTTGGCAAAGGTGACAAGACGGTGATTCAAACAATTCTCGTTAGAGAGTTAGAAGTATTTATCACTGCAATAAAGAATTTTGGTGATATAGAATATGCCTGGAAATTATTAACACCTCTTGTCGATGAAGATATTGATGTTGTGGGGACTGCAGTATTAGCCAGAGCCTATTATTGTTTAAATAATAATCTCGATGAAATTTTGGAAAATAGTTCGGTAGCATTTTGGCATCAAATTTGGATTGAGAGTGCAGAATTAGTTGGGCAGGTTGGGGCCGGAAAAATTATTCACAACAATCTTGTAGAAACTGCCAAACTCGTCAGCGATCAAATTTTAAAAAATTTCCCGACAATTATCGGCGAGAAGGAAAAAGAGATTGTCGAAGTCAGTTTAAACAATCGTCAACTGCTTAATTTAAGTAACTTGGGATTACAGTTAAGAACGGAGCCATCAACAGTTGCAGCATTGAATTTGGCTCGTTTGTATTTGGAAAGCTCAATAAATTTAATTGATTTACCTAGATTGGCATTACTCTGTAGCACACGTTATATTGAAGATTCATTGATAGAGAAATGTGATGCAGTTGAACGAGCAGCGTTGGTAAAATGGCTCTCGCAATTACGATTATTTAAATCAAATATACCTACAGCTAAAATTTTGTCTGAGAAAATATTTTTAACTAATGAACAAATATTTAGTGAGAGTAAAGCAATTGATGCAAAATGGAGAGAATCAGCATCTTACTTGATTGCGTCGGCTTTAACACCTGATTCGGCACCGGTTCCCGGAAAAGCATTACTACAAAGAGCAATAATTTCTAATGAAACATTATTTGCCTTAGATGCCGCACAGTGGAATGATAAGTCTAACGAATTACTTGAATTATTTAAGCAATGGAGCACAAAAAAATTACCATCGGGATTAGCAAAAAGATTAGCAGAAATTTCTCGACTGAAAGAAGCTGTTACAAAGATTAAGGAATCAAAAGGGCATGGGCTCGGTGCCGCATTGGGGATATTTTCAAAATTAAGAATTTCCAAATCTTTGTGGATTGGCACATTTCTCGCGCGAGCTGATGTTAAAAGTGGTTTAGGCATGCAGAATGCAACTGACATGATAATTAGCCAACAACACGGATGGGATATTCCTGAAGACAGTAACTTAATTAGTGGTTTAAAATTAATTGGATCTGTCTGGTCTCTCAAAGAGAATATAGAATCTATCGATGTAAAAAAAGATGAGGAGGAAAAATCAGGTGGAATTATGGGATTTTTTAAAGGAAAGAAAAAATCAGAATCGAGTAAAATTGATACACCTGAGATCAGGAAAGAAGCCAGCTACATTTTGCGAAATCTTAGTGTTGTCATAGCTACAAATACATCAGTTGAATACACAGCATGGCTATTTGGGTTTTTGGGTACAGCAGATAATTTTTCTAATAAAAATAGTGATGGTGCCCTAAAATTTTATAGAGGCTTATCAATTTTTATAAATCAGAGGTTTGGAGATCAGACACCGATTGGAAAATCTGTTTCAACCTATATATTAAAACTGGAAACTGTCGCTTTGGGCTATAATTTAATAAATAGCGGCAGTGAATTTTCAGGAAAATGTTCAACATCAGTTGGTACCAGTGAACAAGCTGTCAAATCTATGCTCAGATTAATGGCATTGTATGCTATTGGTGTTGTTGATTATGAAACTGCTGATGCTTACACTGGAGTAGAAACCTCTGGAGACAAATCGACACTCGACCTTATAAGAGATAACTCAGAAAGCTTTAATTCGGTTATAAAAGAAAGTATTGCAAAATCAACAGCAACAAAAATAGATAGCTGCTTGCAACCCCTATATTTTTAAACTATAAATTATTTAATAATATCGTTATGACAGTTGAGAATTATCAAGCACAAAAAGTAGACAGTATTGAATTCAGTTCAGAATTCTCTGCTCTAAATACAGAAGGAAGAGAAGTAGACAACGCTGCAGATATTGGGTCTGTTATGGCAACAGTGAATAGATTAGCTGTTAATGTAGGTGGACAATTAAAACTTGGTTCGATCAATAAGTTTCACAGTTGGGGTGACGGCAAAGGTTTTAATTACAGTCACGAAAAAGAGAGTGTAAATTATGAAGCTTATGAAGATATCACGGAGTGGGTTGAGCTGGATAGCAGTTTGGCAGGCAGGTCAGATGATAAGAAAAATTTTGACTCCCAAATTCCATTATTTCCGAGCAGGCTGGATATACAGCGTTACTTAAACGATTTAAAGATTGTTTCGTGGTTTGGAATAATGAACGGATCAAATAAAACCTGGCAGCATAATTTTAAAAATTTTATTACGGAACGAAATCTTATTACACAAGTGTGTAAGAGTATTTTTCAGATGGATATAATTCTTAAAACACAAGTATATCCGAGGTCCAGATTGAGTGCAAGTTACGACAATGGCAGAATATGGGTTTGGGTGAATAATAAAAATGATTATCTAGTGGTGTGTACCGCAAAATCGAGACAAAGTATTTCCTACCTGCCAGTAATAGAATTAGGAGAAGCTTTTTATATCAGCAATTAAAGAGATGAGTAATTTGATGACAATAGAAGAAGAGATAAGTCTCAAAGTACCAGCGCCGAGTAAAATCAAGAAACCGCGTAGACAGGTTATAAGATTACCCTACAAATCAATTGAGTTAACTTCAGAGTGTATTCTAGAAGATCCTGAGCATTCTGGCGAAATTGTTAGAGATGACAATAGCCTAACCAGTTTTGGTATTTCTGAGAAAGATTTTCTGGAGGCTCTCAATATATTCGATTGGGAGGATTTAACATCTCTTGATGGTATAACAGGAATGATGGCGCACAATATAATTAAGAGTCGAAAAAAGTTTGGAGAATTTACTGATTTGGATGAAATACTGCGAATTCAATCATTAACTCCTATTAAATTTAAAAAATTCATTGGTCGACCATGTTGCTACAAAAAGAATTCTATGAAATTTTTATTTATCTGGCCAGTTGAGCGGCCAATTTTTGTCAGTGACTTGCAGCCGTATCAGGGGAAAATTTCTGGACTCAATCGAATAACTTTTGATCGCAACAGTAGTTTAGAAAATGAAAAAAGAATTGCCTCAGAGAATGGAAATAAATTGGTCATTCGTAAAATTGGCTCATGGAATATTTATATTCACAAAGGAGTTGAAAAAATGAATGATGTAGCTAAAAGGTTTATTTTACAGTTACCAAAATTTATTAAAGCTTCAATTAAACAAAAGGGGTATACAGTTTGAATAGAAAATGGAAAATTGATTTCTGAAATTGGGAAATTTTTATGATAAAGAAAAGATAACCAATAACCAATAGCAGATAGCAGATAGCAGATAGCAGATCGAAGATGGAAGATGGAAGATTTAGAAAGTTAAATTTTAAAAAATATTAATCTTAACAAGTAAATATTATGGCATCAATAAATCCTGTAGATGGTGGAATTAAAGGAAATCACAATTATTATGTACCTGAAGAATTTTTCAGGCGTGATGCAGAAAAAGGGTCAATCTACTTAAGAGATGGACAGCGCGCAGCCAAAGTTTCTGAAGATTTTATTACGGGATTGCATGCTGGATTGGATGATGAAGTAGGTGATGCAGCCAACCTTATTATGTATAAGTGTGGATATGAATGGGCGTTACAGGACATGAAACGTTTCAACGAGCGTATACGTAAAGAGTATGGGGGCGGGAAAATTGATATTTGGCAGATGAACACTCGTTTTGTTTTTGAAACTTGGTGGTGGCCTTTAAATGTTGAAGGGTTTGGCCATTGGAGTCTTGATTTATCATTTAAGAAAAAGAATTTAACTTTTGTTGAAATTCGTAATTCAGCAGTTGCATTTTCAATGAAAAGAGTGGGTAAACCGGTTTGTCATTTATATGCCGGGCTGTTTGCCGGGACATTTACTTTTTTTGAAAGAGAAGAAAGGCAATGTATTGAAGTGCAATGTTACTCGATGGGTAATGATTGCTGCAAATTTATGGTAGGGCCGGAAAAGCAGGTTAACGCTGCTGAATTCTGGAGACAAGAGGGGGCGTCTGCGGAAGAGATCAAAGTAAATTTTTAGTATTCTAAGAAATGGTCGAATTCAAAAGCATCCATGCTGACCGATTTAAGCGGTTTTTGGAAGTTGTTTCATCTGAGCTTTCAGATCAGGAAAATTTATTTATAACACCGTTGACTGATGTTTTTCCGATTGCTGATGAAAGTGATATTGAGATTACAAATTTGGTTGCTGAAGATTCCACTATTGAAGAAATTACTACTGAAAAATTTGGAGTAGATCATAAAACTGGTCCTGAAAATTTTGATCAAAAGACTGAAGAAATATCTGATGATACCTCCATTGCAGAAATAGCACATGAAGATGAAATTTTTGAAAGTTCAACGTTTGAAACTATCCAACAAGATGATGATTCTGTTTCTGAAGTAGAGAAGGAAACAGAGCAAATACTTGAAGAATTTACTACTGAATTTACAGGTGAAGAGATCGAGGAAAATGTCACAGAAGTAGAAAGTATTAGCACTACAGAAATTGGCGAAACTGTTCAAGCTGATGAGCTAGTCGAAAGTGAAGAAGAGCTGACGGAGGTTAGAGAAATTGAAGATACTGAAACTGTTGAAGAAATTGTCACAGCAGAATCTACTACAGATGAAACGTTAGTCAAAGAGCCACAAGCTGAAGAAGTTATTGATGAATTTAGTGAAGAAGCTGAAATTTCATTTGAAGATATCAGTGAACAAGAGATCAAAATTGATGTTGGAGAAGTAGAAACTAGTGAAGAATCAGTCTATAAAACTATCGAAGATACTTCTGAAATAACGGAGACAGATAGTGATATAATTCGTAAAGAATCCACAGTAGAAGAATTTGTAAAGGAAGAGACGACTGAAGATGAGGGTTCAGAAGAAGTAACTGATGATGAAGACTTAGATGATTCAGATGAAGAGCCTGAAATAGAAATTTTTGATGCTGAGTTTGAACAAGAAGTTTCATTTGATGTAGATGAAAAAGAAGAACCTTCGATTGAAGAAGAAAAAATAGAGAATGAAGAAATAATAGAAGAAACAGCTACGGTTTCAATGGTAGTTGAAGAAGCAATCGATGAAGTTGTTGAAACTGAGGTACAAGCACCAATTACGGAAGGAAATTTTTATCTCAATATACAAACTGGAAACTTTTTTGCTGCACTTGATTGGAGTGGTAAATCCACTGCTAACCTGAATGAATATATACCGAAAGGAGGGTTTTCATCTGAACAGGATGATTCAGCAATTGCAGTTGGTCGTCCGACTGGTGCAATTTCGACAGATCCTCTACAAGTTTTTAAATCTGGTGAATTTTTCTCAAAAATACCATGGGATGGGAAATCAGAATTTGAAGGTCTTGAAGATATTGCAGCATCAATTCATATTGACCCATCACAATTTACTGGAGTGGGAGGTGATTCTGATCGTGGTAACATTCTTAATGTAGGACTTGAAACTGCTGTTAGAACTAGTGAACTAATTGCTGCTGGTGGAGAAAATGGAAATCAAGCAGCACTTCAGCAAGCCAGTGATTATTTTAAAAATCTTCCGTGGAATAAATCTTGAACTTAAACATTAATTAAAAATAATTAACATTATGTCTACAGAATCATTAAGGCATCATCCAAATCTACAAGAATTCATTCAGAATTGTCAGGGACGTCATCCTGATGATGAAGAATTTGATATTTATAATTCTGTTGCACCCGGTAATGCAGCCCGTGCATCAGCCGCAGCTGAAATAAGAGATGTTGAGGGACCTATTGTTCGGAAAATTGTCAGACAGATATTTGATGCTTATCCATTTGACGCACATCATGATTTAGCAGTCATGAAAGCTACGCGTGACATCCGAATGGTTGTAATATATGCATCACTTTCAATGTTATTAGGTGATCCGGACTGGTTTAAAAATAAACTTTTATTCTGGATGAAGAAAATAATCCAGGCATTTGAATTTCCTGATAAACTACCTAACAAACAATATATTTTCAAAGATTCAGAAAATCAAGCGGCCATTCAAAAATTAAAACCGTTTCAACGATCAATCTATGAAACATTTTTATTATTACGTGAAGAAATGAGGAAAGCTTTATCGGAAGAATCATATCAGGAAATTGAACCATTTTTACAACTAGGAGTAGAAATCCTTTCTAACGATTAAAATTATGAATACTGAATCAGTCAATGAAGCATTAAATTTGGAACGATTCTTTAGTGAAAACGATCATAAGTGGGATCTGGTAACCGGGACAATTTTCAATCAAGGTGGAACACGTGTTGTTTACTTGTCGAGTGATGTTATTAAAGGAGTTTATACAGCTCTCGAATATGAAGCTGGAGAAGCATGGAAAATAATATTGCAAAATTGTGGTTACAAATGGGGAAAGCGAGTAGCTGAACATTTGGATCGTGAATTAAGTGAGCTGTTTAAAAAATCTACAACAAATGTAACGGTTAATGATTATGTAAGACTTTTAGAAGCGTATTTTGTTTATCATGGTTGGGGTAATATTAAAGTAAATTTGGAAAATGCTATTAAGCATGGTGTCATTTCTATTAATCTAACAAATAGTATTTTTGAACAAGTCCTTAATGATGTTGACGGACATGTCGATCAAATGATTGAAGGGATGTTACGATCACAGTTTGAACACATTAGTGGTTGTGAATTGGATTGTGTTCAAATTTCGTCTGTCCGGGATGGAGCTGATAGTTGTGAGTTTATTATATCCGCACCGGATAGAATTGAAAAAACTCGAGCTAAAGTTGAAGAAAAAGCATCAAGAGAATCCATTTATGAACTGATACTTGGATGACCGAACTGCAAATCAGCGAACGTTATGTTATAGAAGGAAATCTTGGCTCTGGTACAGGTGGAGTTGTTTATTTGGGAAAAGATTCGATTACTGGTGAAAAAGTTGCTATCAAACATTTCAGGAAAACAGCCGGTAGTAAACCTGCACTGCATGAAGCATCTGCAATTCTAGGTATTAATCATCCGAATATTGTTCGTTGTCTGGATTTTTGTTATCTTGGAGCAGGGGACTTATATCTAATTTATGAATATATAAGTGGTGGAACATTACGAGATTTATTGGAAAAGTCTAAAGCGTTAGATATTGAGACTGCATTATGCTGCGCACGACAAATTTTTTTAGCATTGGCACATATTCATAAAATCGGATTGATTCATTGTGATTTAAAACCTGATAACATATTTGTTCAGGAACAGGATGGTGAGATAATTTATAAATTAGGTGATTTAGGTGTGGCTCATTTTTTGAAGCAAATCACAAAAGAACAAACCGTTGCTGGAAGTCCCGCTTATACTGCCCCAGAAAGGAATTATCATACGTTTGAATTCAACAGTGATTTGTACAGTATGGGCGTAATTATATATGAAGTAATATTAGGCAAACGGCCATTTTTAGGCAATCCATCTGAAGTAATGAGAGCTCATTTGCGGCAGACTCCAGATTTATCTGAAATAAATGAACTGCGATTGAAAGATTTTCTTGGAAGTTTATTGGATAAAGACCCAAAATACAGATTAAGGCGTTCAGAGCAGGCAATTGCCATAATTGATTCAATAACTCGAAAGAATGATAACGTTTTTTTTAGGGCTCGAGAAAATCAACTTACAGCTAAACCATTTAATTTATCGAGCGCAAGTGGAGACGGGGCAGAACAAGTAAGTGAATTTTTACTCGATTTTCCATATGAACGACTTTTCCCATTAACTTTGTCGGGCCAACCAATATTGGCTTTAGATTATGGTACCCAATTGGAATTTATTGATGGTGTAGAAGGGCTTTCGTTGAAAATTATTATTCCTAACATTGGTATGGGAATACAGGTATTCGATATATCAAAAATAGTCTATAGTACAAAATCCCGTATTTGCTTAATGGACATACAAAATCCTGTTGAAAAAACATTGATTGATAATTGCAGTAGAGTCTATGGAATATTTTATTCGTTTGATGAAGGCAATGTAATCTGGTCTGATGCAAAAGATGCTCATTCGACGGATCTATACAAAAATAAAACAATTCATTTTCCGTGTTCAAATTGGGGGTTGGGGGCACATTTGAGATTTAATAAAGAGGGTCAAATATTGTATTCGTCCGGGCCAATTAATCCATCATTAAACTTGGCTGATGCTGATGGAAAATTGATCAAACAGTATGAGCTTGAAGGGCCTATCATGGAAATGACCTCAGGTCCTGAAGAATTCATGTTTATTACCTTAAGCCATGAAAATTACGAAAGATTGGTTATCTATAACTTAAAACAAAATGGAGAAATTATTAAAGAGCTGTTACCTAAAGGAGTTGAGCACTATACTGCTTCTGGTAGCGATATTATTATATTATTTCAGGGGGGGGCGGTATTAGCCTATAAAAATGGTTTAAAAAAAGTAAAAATTCCTATTAATAATAATTTTGCCAAAGCAATACATACAACTTTTGATTGCTCTTATTTTTTTACTGTTTCTAATATTAATTCAAAGACAAAAATATCAACATATAAAAACTTGAATACCACAGACTAAAAATGAAATTAATAGTACATTCACATTCATCAGTTGTAAGTCAGTTTTTAAAAGATGAGCTGGAAGAAACCGTTATAATTGAATTATCACAACATCCACAAATCGGTTTGTATTTAGGATTAGAAACACCAATGAGTTTTCCGGGAATTGCAGGAATATTAAATAAAAAAGTTTCAGTGAAAAAACTGCAGATAAAAAATGATAAAGTTGCTGCACCTATTGTCCTTGCATCAGGTAATTCAATTTCGTGGAATAGTATCAATGAGGCTGTAGGTGAATTAACTGAAAATGGAAATAAATATCTGTTATTGGTAAACATCTTTGATTTAGATAATATTAAACCAATTTTACCCCGAATTAGTAATATTAAATTTTATTGGGATATAGCAGACTTACCACCTGAAAATTTACCGGAATTTGCAAATTATCTTAAACAGGAACAATTAATTAATGATCAAATTTGGGGAGGGCTGAATCTCTATCAAACTGATGGAAGAGCTTATTCTGATGAAAATAAAAATTTATTGCAGACAACGTTTTCTCAATATTCTTAGTATTCTACACTCAATGATTGATTTACATAATTTAAACGATAGAGATTAGAGGTATGGCAGGTAGAATATTACTAATAGATGACGAACTCAAGTTTGCGAAAATGGTTACTGAAATTTTGCGCAAATCACGTTATCAGGTTGATATGCAAACTAGCCCGGAGGATGGGTTGCTGTGCCTGAAAGAACGTCATTACAATTTAATAATAACTGATTTTAAAATGCCTGAAATGGATGGTGATGTTTTTATGAAAGCATTACGTGAAATTATTCCTGATATACCTGTAATAATGATCTCAGGTCTAATGAATAAAGCAGATTTGGTTAACGTAGCAAATTTGGGCATTAATTTGATTTTAGAAAAACCATTTAAAACAGAGACTTTGCTGGAAAACGTTAGTCGGTATGTAGAGCCATTGTCGGAAGATGCTGAAATTGAGGGTACTGATAAAATTAAAGTTGAAGTACCAAATAAGAAAAAAGCCAAAACCAGAGTTAAAAACTATCCAAAGGATTTATGCTACCTGGTGGATTCCAGTTTATACATGCAGGATTTTATACAGGATTTATGGGAGACAGTAAATCAAAGTAATCATATCTTTATTACTGCATCCAAGGGTGCGGAATTTGAATTAATATTGCGAGAAATTTCACAATGGAAAGGGTACAATAATCAACGTTCGCATATTATATCAGCAGTACAACTAAAGTCACCTCAAGTTATTGAACTATTGGACCAAACTGCAACTGACCCGGAAATAAGTAATATAATCGGCGTCATTGATGTGGAGAAAACAAAAGTTGAACAACAGCTTTACCTTTTAAACTTTATTTTAAATACTTCTGAAAAAATTTCACGTGCCAAAAACCTGGTATTTGTTTACAGAAATCTAAACCCGGATTTTATTGATTTAAATAAAGTTGTATCTCCAACACCGCTTCAACTCCATTTATCTGATAATTCAATAAAATTACCTGAGCTGTCAGAACGTCACTGTGATATAGCAACCTATGTTAAAAGGTACATTGACTTAGTTTCAAATAGTGAAAACAGATCAGGAAAAAAAGTGCTAACTGAAGATGCGATTAAAATTCTTTTATCATATGAATGGCCGGGAAATTTTAACGAGTTAATCAATACATTGAGACGGTGTGTTTTGCTTGGTTCAAAAGAAAATACTACATCAAAAGATATCGAAAAGGTTATACTTAGAAACAATGGTACTCCACCTGATATTTCAAATTTTGAATTAAATAATTTTCTAAAAGAAAGTCAGAAGAAATATTTAACGACCATACAGGAGTCTATGGATGATGATTTATCAGCCGCTTTAAGTGCTGTAGGTGTAGAAGATGTTACTGCAGGTAATCAGGGATTGGATGCATTAGCACTCATTTATCCAACACTTGACTAAAATTGTAATTTTATTGCAATTTTATATCCATTTCCGATTAATAAATTACTTTTTTTGATTCACAATACTGATTGGAAAAGGTTCTGTAGCCGAACCACTATATAACGAAATATGGGGAAATGGTATTTCCACACCTTCTTTATCAAAACGATTTTTGATATCCCGCATGATGCTGTTCTTTAAATCCAGGAACTGGGACTTTTCAAACCAGAGTCCCAGCATAAATAATAAAGAAGATTCAGCAAAATCTTTGAAAACCACAATAGGTTCCGGCTCATCCAGACTATAGGGATTACATTTAGCAACGTCTTTTAAAATACGCATAATGTTTTCGATATCTTCTTTATAAGCAACTCCTATATTTATATCCATTCGTCTGATTGGATAACGAGTAACGGTAGTTACCTGACCTTTGATTATAGTTTCGTTGGGTATACGGATGAAGAGATTATCAAATGTTCTGAGCTTAATTGATAAAAGATCAATGGTGAGGACTGTGCCAGTAGTATCTCCTACGCGAATAATATCACTTACCTGAAAGGGACGCTCCCAGTAGAGAAATATGCCGCTGATAATATTGGACAGGCTGGTCTGTGCGGCAAATCCGATGGCAACTGAGGCAATTCCGGCTGCACCGAGTATTGCGGACAAATTATATCCAAGCTCGTAGAGAATAGTTATTATAATTAACGTTACGCCAAAAATAAAAACGGCCTTCTGGAACAAAATTCCGATATGTGCATTAAAATGATGTGTCAGAATTTTTTTTAAAAAGCGTGAAAAAATTATAATGACAGGCATGCCGATTATCAGCAAAATAAAAATTCTCAATCCTATAATCAGCATATCCGGTGAATAAATATTTGTTAAATTCATGATAGTAATTTTTTAATTAAAAGTACCGCTTTACAATATTCATTGATAATTTAACGAATGTGTCTCCAAAAAAGCTTTTGCCTGGATTTTCATCAGCTTCATGTATCAAAATTGAATTGCAGGCATTGGAAGGCGCTTTTTTAGAATATTCCAGTTGGCTTGGTTTATCCTCCTCCATAGAAATCACTTTTACTTCACTTGTCCAAAGCACCTCATCGGCTTGATAAATATTAAAGAAATTCGGGCGCACACAAATTTTTTTAACAGGCAGCATGCTCTTTTTTTTATTTTCAATTTTAAACAAGCAAACAGCACGGAGAGGTTCAATAACTAATTCATTAAAATGTTGCACTGCCATAGTACTTATCGCATAACAGAGTTCACCTTGAAAGGTATCTCCAAACCAGGTGTTGGAGAGTATTTTTGAAGGTATACGAATTAATTCATGCTTTTCTTTTCCGCGCACTAATGAAATTTTCACCCATAGGGGGATATTTATAAAACATTTTGCCTGAATTCCTTCTAGTATGATCCATGGAACGTTTGGAGTTACCACGAACGGTCTGTCCGCCATGCAGGGAGTCAATATTATCTCTTTAAATCCCTTTTTAAATACAAAGCGTTTCCAATCCAAATTATCCGGTGTCTCCTTGTATTCCTCATAAGGTGATATGGTTAAATAATCCTCGACTCTCTCTTCAGCTATCAACCAATCCTCATCAAGTTTTTTTAACCATATTATCAATGGGCCTGCTTGCCATCGGTAGAAAATATCCTCATCAAGCCGTTTGGCTTTCCAAAGGTTATGAATACTGTTTTCTTTTTGGGAAGTCATTAGGATTTATTGACTGAATCAATATAATTAGTGTTTGGATTTTCGGTCTTATCTCCCACAAATTTGATTTCCAGTGGCTTTGTCGTGTCGAGATGAATATCTCGTTGCGGAAATGATATGACAATACTATTCTCTCGAAATAGTTGATCTATTGAAAAACGTATCTCAGATTTTAATCGCCTCAAGTCCATGGGACGTGTCACATGGCACCAAAACAGCAATTTGAAAGCCAGAGAATTATCACCAAATTCTTCAAATACAACAATAGGCGGATCTGGCAAACGTAGAATTTTGGGATGATCATTGGCAATCTGCAGCAATAGCTCATTTACTTTTTCTGTATGCGATCCATAAGCCACACCGACATCTATTGTTCCGCGCACATTGCCATCATAGAGCGTCCAGTTGATTACTAAATTTTGCAGGAATTCACTATTTGGTACAATCAAATCAATCCCATCTGATCTTCTAACTCGTACGCATCTATTGCCGATATCCTGCACTTTACCCTCATTACCATGTAACTCAATTATGTCGCCAATCCTAATCGGTTTCTCCAACATTATGATAAAACCGGAGATTAAATTGTTAAATAAATTTTGTGCGCCAAAGCCAACGCCGATAGCGACTGCACCCCCAAGTACAGTAAATATTGTCATTGGAATTCCTGCTATCGGCAGTGCTATGCAAACAATAATTAAGATTAGCCCATAGAACAATAGACGCTGAATGATATACGATGTATTATGATGAAGACCGGAAATTTTTGATATGCGTTTGCCCAGAATTTCAGATATTCTTTTGCTGAAAATAATGCCTACTATGATAACAAGAAAAGCAATAATAATCTGATTGAGTCTAACTGCATAGCTACCGCTGTTATAAAGTTCCAGCTTCCAGATTTGCTCGAGACCTTTTATTATTTTCCATGTAATATCCCAAAAATTCATTTATTTGTATCTAACCAGCCTTTTTTCCAAAAATAACAGGCAAGAGTTCCAACAATTAGCAGGCATGCAATCCAAAATACTGCATAACTGTATTTCCATTTTAGCTCAGGTATGTATTCAAAGTTCATGCCGTAAATACCGGCAAGGAATGTTATTGGTATAAAAAAACTAGCGATAATTGTAAGAACTTTCATGACATCGTTCATATGATTGGCTACAGTTGACATGTATAAATCATGTAGACTGTTTGCCATTTCACGGTACGACTCAATAATATCGATAATCTGTATAGTATGATCGTAAACATCACGAATATATGGTTTGACATTCTTTGTAATTATTTTTTCTTCATCTCGATAGAGGGTGTCTATAACTTCTCGCATCGGCCAGATCACACGTCTCAACAACAATAATTCTCGTTTAATCTGATGAATGCGTTTTTGTGCCACTTTATCAGCATTTTCGATAATCCGTTCTTCAATATTAGCAAGATATTCACTGTATTGCTCTAATAGGGGAAAACAGTGATCAATAATTGCGTCTAATAAAGCATACAGCAAATAACTGGTGTTGAATTTATGAAATCTCGATTTCTGATTATTGATTCGAGTGCGAACTAAATCCCAAACATCTCCCGGTTTTTCCTGTATGGTAATTAAAGTATCTTTGAAATAAATAATACTGACCTGTTCGTTTGTTAGTTTGTCGCCGGCAAGCATAAACATTCGGACAATAATAAAAAAATGATTATTATATGTTTCGATTTTTGGACGTTGTGGTAAATTCAGAATATCTTCAGCCGCCAAGGTATGAATAAGAAAGTGTTCGCTTAACTGCTGCACAACATAGGAGTTCAATCCATCTATATTCAACCAGCGGGTTTTACCCCATTCAGGTTTTTCCGAAATTAAAAAATCCTCTATGTTCTGGTATTGTTTATCCTCAACCCGATTTTCATCATAATCGATACAACGGATTCGAATACTGCCTGATGCTGGAGGTTGCTTTATATCAGGAATGCCCTCTATTCCGGGCGAGGTGCCCGGGATAGAGTGGGATTTTTGTAAATTCAGTTTAAAAATGTCACGCAGGTTTAATGAGCCCTTGAACATACTTTCTAATCTATTCTTAACCTTGCCGCTTTGCATAATCTATCAAGTTATTATTGCGTGGCTGACGGTTTAGCAGTAACAATTAATGACTATCCTCTACAAAATTGCCATCTCAGAGTTATTAAAATTTCTGCGGTAATAACTCATGTATTGGACTTTTCTCTGCAACGCTTCCATTACCGGAGCACAGAAATTTACTTTTTCAAATGATTCTGCGCTGCCAAGTCCACCAGGACTAAAAACATTTATCTCCATTAATTTATCTCCAACGATATCCAGACCCACCAAAAACATTCCATCCTGGACAAGTTTGGGTCTAACAATTTCCGCAATTCGAAGTTCAGTTTCACCAATCTCAGCTTTGGCTTTTTTACCCCCTGCATGGATATTGCTTCGCAAGTCACCACCTTCTCTGACACGTCGAAAAGCCGCATATTTACCCTTGTGGCGAAGCGGCATACCATTCATCAGAAATAACCGGGTGTCCCCAGCTTCAGCTTTGGTAAGATATTCCTGGGCGATAACATAGCCATCACGGATGACTGCATCTATCATTTGATTTATATTTGGGATGTCTTCCTTTCGAATAATGAAGACGTTAGCGCCGCCGGAACCTTGTAACGGTTTGATAACAATATTTCCGTATTCATTGGCAAGACTTTTTATTTCTTTGCTGTCACGAGTAATTAATGTTTTGGGTCGAACTTCTTCCGGGAAAAGTTGAAAGTACATTTTATTCATAGCTTTTCCAAGACCGTTTGGATCGTTGACTACAATGACACCACGGCGAATAGCTACTCTGGCAAAAAGAATGCCGGCTTGTTGCGCCCATGCACGTGAAGACGGTTCCGTAGCGGGGTCATTTCGTAGCATAAGTATGTCCAAATCCCCAATGGAGATTCTTTGGTGTTCAGCTTTTGGACCGGTTATTTCTTTTAGAAAACTCTCACGAGTTTTAAATTTACGTTTTGGAACATATATGGCACGGGCACGTACTTCATCATCCGGATCCAGCGCAAAGTCCTCCGGGGTTAGATAATAGACCTCGTTGTCGTGATTATGAGCATAATAAGCGAGACGTGTGGTTGTGTATGAGACTTCTTCAGTCTTCATACTATTTACAAAGAAAGCAATTTTCATATTATTTGAATTTGAATTTGAATTTGAATTTGGAAGTTTATTTTTAATTATATTATCATGTCAACAAATTCAAGAGCGGGCTGTTTTTGAGCAAGTTGAGTGAGCCGTTCCGAAGTTTCGGGTAATTCAAGATAACTTGGGTTGATCTTTGGCGGAATTATTATTCCGCGCAATTGTAGCTCTTCAATAATAGGGACATGACGACTACTGATTTTGCCAACTAATAGTAAACGAATATCTCCACCTTCACGTATATACTTTATTATATTAATTAACCCTCTCAAATAAATTGCATCTTTAGTCAAACCGCCACCACGATAAATGCGCATCGTAATGTCGTAAGCAATTCTTTGGCTAAAGTCATGATTACGGTCAAGTCGTCGGAAGGTTTCAATAAATGTTGCGCCTTGTTCAAGGTAATGCGCTGCAACTACGCGACCGGCCAACAATCGTAATCGAGGCCGGCTTAAACTTCCGGCAAGATATTCTGAAAGTACGGCTAATCCCTCTTGAAATTCTTCATATCCGGAAAGACCGCAGGCAAGCAGTTGAAACCGCTGTTGCTTACCATTGTAATAGGTAAGAATATGTGTGCCGACTTCGTGTTGTATTAAAGCCTCTGCGCGTTTAACAGGAATTTTCGTATCCGGCCCAATGTAAAGATTGCCTTGAGATACAATTAAGCCGGTAACCTTTGAAGTAACTTCGACTTTGGCTGAAAAGTTACTATCTTGTTGACGGTACAATTCAAACTCTTCTTCGGCTCTTTTAGCAAATTTATCCGGTGACATGTAGCCACTTTTTCCAGTATTCCCCGATCGTCCGGAGATTTTCTCAAGTATTGTCTCTGCTGTTTGAAGCAAATCGTTACTTACTTTTTCATAAAGCTGTAAACTGCCATAAAGGAAATTGGCGGAACCACGGTCGGGAAGCATGGATATTTGTCGATCGAGCTCCGTACGCTTCTCTCTAAATAACGCGGCCAGCGTAGGATCTTCTATTTTGACTATTTTGATATTGTAAAGCCTTCTCTTCAGAAATGTTGGATCAACCGGATGAGGGCGGTAATGAAAAACCGGCGCTCTCGCAAATCCATTTCTTTTAAACGCATGCCAGGCTGAAAGCGTATTTATTGGAGTAACCTGCAAGAGGAAATCAAAACTCTCACTGATTTCTGTTAGTTCACGGTCAATTTCCCAAACATATTTTGTCACTGCACGTCGCCCTAACGCGTGATAATGTTTTGGCCGGTGACTGGTATGTTTTCTGGTAAACTCAAAAAATGTTCTTCTCAGAGCATGCGAAATTCCTCTGTGAAGCTGGCGTACGATTAACGGATAATGATCTCCATTGATGGGGTTACTATAGATTGGACTCACTTCCAATCCGATATAATGGCAGTTTAATGTTTGGCGTCTGGAATCTGCTAACAAAAGAGAAAGACCTGGTGGGACGATTTTTTTCAAATAAACAATTTCAGCTGTAGCACGTTGCTTATGGACTCGAATATACGTAAGATTTTCCTGAAGTGTATCATGCGTAGAGCCATAATCCTCTGAATCGAATTCCGGAACGTATATTTTAAAGCCCGGGGTAACTGCCGTCGGGTCCGTTATTTGGTTCGCATCTGATAATTCTCCCTCCCATAATTCCAATAAGAGAAAGCCGCCAAAAAGATTGGTCAGGCTTGCTATTGTCTGATCCGTTAGATTTCGAACAAATGGCACAATAGATTTTTTGCCATTTACAATTAAGAACGAAATTTCTCCTCGTATGAAGGAAGCAATTTTTTTTTCCTTACTTTTTTCTTTGCAACGATAAATACATAAAAAAGGGACTTGATGATCCATATGAATCACACTGTCTTCCTGAAATAATCGGTGAATGCGTTGATTATTTTGAATTCGTTCACAAACAATATTTATAAACGTCTGATCCAAATCAGGTTTTTTCTTCACTGTCATCAGTCTAAAGTATATGAAGTGACTCAATGAGTCCAGGGATAGTCGCCTTAACAGATTGCTTTATTAATTCAAGTTTTTTTCGGTCAACTATTCCAGTCCATTCATCCATAAAATTTTTTTTGAATTCTATTGAGATAACACAGGCTGATCCCTCAAAGCTTTGATGAATCCAGCTAGCGAAATGTCCACCTCTGAATTTAATATTTTCGCGAACATCCAACTGTCTACCGTCGAAATCAAATTGGCTCATATCACTGATCAATCGACTTACTACCGGCCTCCAAAATTCAGGCCGTGTCATAGTGCCGGTGCCAATATTGACTTCTGGATTGAGTCCCGGATCTGCCGGTTGCGCCTCAGCACCATCGCGCCGATGGTTGTAAGTATGAAGATCAATAACAACAAAGTGTCTAAATTTTTCTTTGGCGTTTTGTAAGAGTTTCTTCATTGAAGCGTAAAAATTATTATAGTGACCAATAGATTTTTCAAAAAGAATTGGCTCCACTACTTTTGGATAAACAGATAATCCCCATGCGTCTTCCGGTTTTTTGTATATAGCACTTTCTCGTGGACGATTTAAATCAACTTCGAATCTAGAATATTGACCAATTATATATGTCTGTAATGTACTGGCCATCTCACCGGTAAAAGGGTCTTCTTCTCTGATACGCTCTGAATCATTTAATAAAATTACTTTTCCAATATCTGGATGCAGTCTGTGCCCATCGTGAACTGCAGTCGCAATAATTGGTATATTACTTAGTTCAGTTTGTTTCCAAAATTTGTCGCTTGTTTCATTTATAAAAGTCATCTCGGTAATATGTTTAATTTTATCAGGTCTATTACTATTTTTTTTGCATAGCAATATTTCAAAGAATAATTTCAGTGATTATTCTAATATTTATACACTGCAAAATAGCAATTACTTAAAAATACATGATTTAGCAGTTGCATTGCAAGTGATGTATCAATATTATTCCAGCTAATAATATATGAAAGTCTCACTATTAGATACTAAAGAGAATCCTAAATTGCTAAAACGACTTCAGACATTTGGTTTTAACGTTCAGGCTGACTTACCCAATAATATTAAAAGTATAGATAAACATACAACTGATCTTGTATATTTAATTTCCTATAGCTTAACATTACTTGAAGATTGGAGCGATACTAGAGTTCGCTTGGCCAGAGCCGGAAGATTCTATTTGGTTTGTGGATCTAATCTTGGATCAAAAGAAATTGTTTATGCTACACGCGATGGTGCACACGACGTATTAATTAATTCAGATTCAGATATACGGTGGGAAGAATCAATTAAACATGCAATTGAATCTCAACAGCTATGGTGGCAATTATATGGTGGTAGCGGTCAAATGGATCCCGGTAGATTGGTTGGCAGATCAGGCGCCATGAAATCACTTCGGGAATCGTTACAAAGACTCGGGCCGACTGAAGCTACTGTGTTAGTTATTGGTGAATCTGGAACTGGTAAGGAAAGAGTGTCTGAAGCATTGCATACATCATCTGGAAAAAAAGCTTTTGTCCCTGTCAATTGCGCGGCAATTCCAAAAGATTTAATGGAATCAGAATTATTTGGTGTGGAAAAAGGTGCCTTTACCGGAGCTGTAAAATCTAAACATGGTTTGGTTGAAGAAGCAGAAGGCGGAACTTTATTTTTAGATGAAATTGGTGAACTGGATATGGCCTTACAACCGAAACTGCTGCGGTTTCTAGAAACACGTTATGCTAGAAGAGTGGGTAGTACTAAACAATACCGATGTGAAGTAAGAGTTATTTCCGCCACTAACAAAGACCTCGAGAAAGCAATTGACGAAGGTACTTTCAGAGCAGATTTATATTACAGACTAGCTGAAATCATAATAAATATTCCACCATTAAGACACCGTTTAAGTGATATTCCTGATTTAACAAGTCTGTTCGTTCGCGAGTCAGCTGAAAGATTAGGAAAAAATATTGAGAGTCTTGAACCTGAATTAATTTATAAGCTTCAGCAATATGAATGGCCGGGTAACGTTCGTGAACTCAAGCAAGTAATTGACAGGATGTCTATTCTATATGATGGTCCTGTATTAAGAGCAGCATGGTGGGAAATTCCACAATCAAGAGAGTCCAGAAAAAAAGCTGAAAATGCCAAACTAAACTCTGAGAGTTCTGATAGCTCAAATTTATCGAGTCTACACTCTCAACCTCCATCTGGTGCAATTGGCTTACCCGGTAGAAAAGAAAAATTATCAATGGCTAAACAATTACTTAAAGAAAGTGATAACGATCTGACTTGGGTGGCTGCGCATCTTGGTATTCATCCAACTACTTTATACCGTTGGCGCAAGCAGGGAAAAGTTTAATTTTATAATCGTTATTTTTAAGTTACTGTAAAAATAATTTTTGCGCGTTCTTACCTAAAATTTTGCTCAAGTCATCTGATTGTAATCCAGAGTTTTTTACTTCATCTAAAATAGAAATAAAAGTAGGCTCTTGTTCAGTTTTTGGATAAAGTCTTAGTGGATAATCACTGCCAAATAAAATTTTATCTGAACCAACGATGTCATAAACAGATTTATATATTTTAGGATCATAGAGTAGTGGCGAAGCTGATGTGTCATAATAGACGTTTTTAAAATTTTCACGAAATACTTTATTTAGTTCATAAAAGGGTAGACCACCGCCCCAATGGGCTAAAATTATTTTTAGATGTGGGAACTGCTGAATTAACCATTGAATATGAGCTAACGGAGTAATGACCTTTCCTTCATAACTACTACCGACAGGTTCTGTAACATGTAAATTGACAGGGATATTATTATTTTGCGCCCAATCTAATATCTTCAACCAAGTAGGATGATTCATTGGATATGCTTGGGCTGCCGGATGCATTTCGCCTATACCACGACAACCGTCATCAATTGCCTTTTGAACTGCATCAAATGCCTTGTCTCCTTCTAATGGCTGAACAGCAGCAAAAGCTATAAATCGATCGGGGTCTTCTTTTATCCAATTCAAATGCCATTGATTTTGTAAATCACAGGTGGCCTGATTTTGCCAATACCAACCAAGTAAAACTGCTTTATCGACTCCAGCGACATGCATATCATCGATCATTTTTTTTTTATCAGCCCAACCTTGAATGGATGGTTTATTTGGCGGTGCAGTGAGCAGACCCCAATGTGTTTCCTTATGATTTTTAGCCCAGTCTGTTGGATTGGAAAAAACTTCTTCAGGATATCTGTGCGTATGACTGTCGATTATTATGCTCATCCAAAATTATTTTTTGTTCAATGGCAGTTCATGTGGAAGCACCAGGAAATAAAACATTAACCACAAACTTCTTGAGCATCTATAAAAAATCACAGGAAAGAAAAGTGCTCCTATAAGTGCAAAAATTGCAGCGAATAAGCCTGATATAATTTTAAAATACCAAAGTAAAGCTACAGGAATCAGACAAAAAATTATGGTGAATGAATAGTTAATTGACATGGACCCCAAAAAAAATCCTTCACCTCGCTCAAAAGCTAGACTACAGTTAGGGCAATTCTCATGCAACTTAAAGGTTGTCTCAAAAATTGATTTTTCACCACAATTAGGACACTTTTGAGTTAACCCTCTTTCGAGAATTTGTATATGTGATACTTTAGCCATAAAATTTATTGATAAGTATGCTGAATTTTATAGAGCTGAACTGCAAGTCCGAGAATTTTTACAGATATTTATATGATTTATCTCTAAAATTGCAGCTACTATAGTAGTGAAGTTATATAATTTTATCAAAATCTTCTGGTAAATTAGATACTGCTGAGAATTTTATATTTTTATTATTGAATTGAAATTTCAATGATATCTCAGACGAGTGCAGCATCAGTCTTTTTATATTATATTTTTCTCTGATTAATTTGTTAAATTTAAAATCTCCATATAGTTCATCGCCAATAATCGGTATGTGCCTGGAAGCACACTGAATTCTAAGTTGATGAGTTATACCGGTTTTTAATAATAATTCTAATTTGGAACAGTTTAATACTGAATTAGAATATTGTATTTGATCAACATGTGTGAGTGCTGTTTTTCCAGCTCCAATAATAGCTCTAAGCTTACCCTGTTTATTTTCTACTCTAACAGAATCTTTCCAGATTTTTTTTGAATTACTAGCATTACCTTTTACTATCGCTATATACTTTTTGTTTACCTCTTGCTTAAAAAATAGTTCTTTTATTGGCTTAACTAATTCATCATTAGTAGTGGCTAAAATTAGACCGGAAGTGGCTGAATCAATCCTGTTGAGTAAAAAAAGTTTTTTATGATTATTATTATCATCAAACCAACTGTAGCAAGAGCAGTTTTTGTCATAATTACAAGTTAGCACAGCTCTGTTATTTTTTGTTTTATTAGGGTGGGAGAGTATGCCATCGGGTTTATCGATAGCCACTAAACCCGATTCATGTCTTTTGATAACTTTAACACCTTTAGCAAATGGCCAGTTCATAGAAATAAGTATTCCTGTAAGATCTTTTATTCAAGTGAGAAAGTTTGAGTTGATAATTTCAAATTTGATCAGTTATTGTTAATATCGAGAAAATGATAAATTTAACAGAAAGAAAAAAACGTAAAGCTGAGATTAACATTGTACCGCTTGTTGATGTTCTAATTGTGCTCATTTTCTTTTTCTTGATTTCAATGCAATTTCGGAATATCACGACACTTAATATCGTTTTGCCAAAAGTAGAAACTGCCGGCAAGAAAAAACTAAATGAGCAAATAGAAATTGCCATAAGTCCGGAAGGAACATTTTATTACAATGGGCAAGTTGTAACTAAAGAAGAACTGGAAAGCTCAGTCGAGTTTGCTGCGAGTTTTGATAAAGATATTCCAGTGCTCTTAATTGCCGATGAAGAGAGTTTTTTGAAAAATATTACTTTTGTCATGGATACATGTAGGAAAGTAGGTCTAGAAACTATCCGGTTACAATCTAGATAGTTAAGTATTGCCGATGCTGCAAGAGTGGCAAGAAAATCCTGCGCCGAATGAAGTCAGCCAAAGATCCTTATCGACCTTTTTATTATCTAAATATTCTTTCAAGGCAAAGAGCACAGATGGACTACTCATGTTACCATGATTTTTTAATATTGTTTTTGTTTCAGGTAGTGTGTGACCCGGAATAGCATTTTCAATAGCGTCAATAATATCGCGACCGCCTGAATGAGAAATTATTTGGCCAATTTTTGAGTGATCAATTTTATTAAAAAGGTGATGAACAGCTTCACTGGCTTTTTGTGGCACAGTCTTATGTAAAAGATTACGCAATTTGCCAAATCGATTTTCAAATCGTAATAGAGATCTGTTTTCAGGCCGGTGAATAGTGTCAAAATTATTACAACTCAAACCGGTCATTTTATCATCATTTGACCAAATACTTGCTGAAGCCCCGTCGCTAAAAAGACATGCGCTAACTAGTACACCCGGGTCATCGTCGAGATAAAATGCAGCAGAACAAATTTCTACTGCAACGACAGCTACTTTTGCATCTTTATGTGCTTTTAAAATATGATTTGCGCTACGCATTGTAGGTATTGCAGCACCACAACCGAGGCCAACAATATCCTGTAAGTATGAATCGGATCGCATGCCTAACTGTT
The DNA here is from genome assembly GCA_021772565.1 of Opitutales bacterium. Lineage (GTDB taxonomy): Bacteria > Verrucomicrobiota > Verrucomicrobiia > Opitutales > JAJFLR01 > JAJFLR01. The sequence goes on from JAJFLR010000066.1 coordinate 46,539, forward strand.
CGGAAATATGACTCGACAAACCAGGACAAATGTAGCCCGTACAAGTACAAACTAGTAGAGCATCTAATTCTTGCGGTTTCAATTTTGCCTGGTCGAGTGCTTTTTTAACTGCGCTGGTAGAAAGTTTGGGAGCTTCAATTTCAAACTCACGATTTAAAGTTTCTGCATCCAGTTCAAATAATCGACTCAAATTTTTTAAGGCAAAATGTCGTTTTTCGATACCGGATTTTCCTCCTAATAAAACCTTTTTAATAATGGAGGCCGAACGATCTTTTAATCGTTTTGGCGTCTCAGAGTTAATAAAAATATTCCAGCAATCTTCCTGGGTAAAAACATTTTCTGGAACGCTATTAGCTAAGGTTTGTAGAAACATATTTTAGTGCATTAAATGAAACAACGATTTAAACGGAACCATATTAAATTTACTTAGGGTAACTAAAATTTTTTGCAGTTGAGGTTGGTAAATCCAGGGATGGATAAAATTGGCTACTCTTAATCTATTTTGAAACATATTTTTCTGCTTTTCATTTATCAACTTAATAGTATTTTGCCAGCTTAATTCTTTGTTGGAGTATTGATTTAAAGGATCAACTGCCAATGATGCCGCTTCGAAAGCCATAGACATGCCATTTCCGGTAAACGGTGGGATGAGTGAAAATCTATCGCCGATATTCAATGTCATATTGTCATGGGCTGACTTTTTATAATTTAGAGCAGCAACGCTGGTGATACTGTTCGTATCAATTTCTGAATCTGAGACTTTTTTAGCTAAGCTCTCAATACCACATGCCTTTAAGTATTCTATAAAGATATTTTCCTTTTTAACATTAATCGCAGGTCTAATTTTAAATAATCCACAAATATTCAGTTTATTGTTTTCTACAGGAGAAGCACCGGCGTAACCATTTTCTCCGATGTGAAGATTTAGATCTCCCTCGATTGGAAATGCCTTACAATGAAGTTTTAAGCCAATCCATGAAGATGATTTCGCCTGCCGACCACTTGCCCAGATTAAGGGTTTTTTTTGATCTTTGTTTTTAAATCGGTGTTTTGTGTGAAGATTGCCACCTAAATCAGTAAAAGTATTAGCTAGTCTTTCATCCAAAAGATATCTAGAAATTCCCAAAGCGGGATAGGGGAGATTGGCCTTTAGAACTTTTTCATTTTTATAGTACCAAACAGTTTTATTTAGGTAATGGGAATCGTTTATACATTCATCAACCCCTAGACTTTTCAATGTGTCAGATTGAATACCGGAAATAAATTCACCGCACACTCGGTGCCGCGGAAAATCATCAGCCTCAAATAAATCTACATTTACATTTCTATTTCTTAAAGCTATTCCCAATGAAAGCCCTGCAAGACCACCGCCAATGATTGTTAAAGGTATCATGATAATGTAATTACTGAGTCCTCTAAATATTAATTAATTCCCGACAACAATTTTAAAATTAAAAATGGCCATAGATTATATCTATGGCCATTAGTTCAAACTTCTAAAATATTATTATTTTACTATGCATTGTGCATATGAACATCTTGTTGAGGATAGGGGATAGAAATACCTTGCTTATCAAATTCTTTCTTCACCGCTTCAGAGATATTTGTTAATGAACCATTGGATAATGGGCCGTTGGGTATAAAAATAGTTTTATTGTCCGGTGTTTTTAAAATGGTACAAAAGATTTGGATTTCTTTAACACATCCGACAAATCCTTGAGCATCGATAACATCGCCAATTTTAAAAGGGCGAAAAATTAGAATCATCACACCACCGGCAAAATTTTGTAATGTGCCGGATAAGGCCATACCGACGGCAAATCCAGCGGCAGCAAGTATTGCAATAAAGGATGCCATGTGAATGCCGATCATGCTGGCAACACTAATGATTAATACTATCTTCAGTAAAATTCCGCCTAAACTTAGTAGAAATTTTTGCAGTGAAGGATCCAGGCTACCTTTCTTCATACGTGCGGTGTGCAGCACCGTTTTTTTTACGTTTCGGTTTCAGATGCTAAAAATTATATAAATTTTCAGAAAAATATTGAATAATTAAATTTGAAGAAGTAATCATTCAAAACTAGTTCAATAAACTCGGGCCCTTAGCTCAGTGGTTAGAGCAGGGGACTCATAATCCCTTGGTCGTAGGTTCGAATCCTACAGGGCCCACCAGTTTGAATTGAGAATATGGAATGTATAAAATTTTAGGATTAAATTTTTGATTTGGCCAAGTATTGGATTAACATGGCCACATGAGTAAAGCCACAGTAAATACTGCAGATTTTAAAAATAACCTTAGTCGATATTTGAAAACTGTTAGAGAAACAGACAAAAGCTTAACAGTTTGTGACGGTAATAAACCCATTGTTTTAGTCATCCCTTTCGACAAACATAAAAACGATAATAAATCTGTATGGGATTTAATAAAAGAAGATGAAGAGAGATTCGGCTGTTGGGATGAAGATTTTAGTATACCAGAGCGTAATATTAATAAATTAAAATTTAATAATCCATTAGAAGAATAATTTAACTGTTAAAATACTCAGAAGGAGTAGCGGCATGCAGCCGTGGGTGACTGACGCACAGCGTCAATCCCGCGGATAATAGAATTAAATGGATAGAGCCCTGAATGGGCGATGGTAACGATAAATCCTGAATGTGACTATCCTTATTCATTCCATCTTATAAAGATTTTTTAGCATTTAACAATGCCGACGCCCTATTAAGGGCTAATGAAAATATTCATACAATACCGTGGGTAATAATTTGTATAGCATCTGCCATAAGAAATTGGTAGATGTCGTTTTCAACTCGGTACCGAAATAGATAGAATGTTCTGAATCAATTACGTTTGGTTGTATATTTAAATAAAGTCGTTTAGTATTTCGTGAAAGTTCTGTCTGTACCGAGGCTAAAAAAGTCATGGATCGCCACGTCGCGCTGCTCCTCGCGATGACAAAGTAAAAACCTAAATTGTCATTGCGAGCTCTGCCAAAGCAGAGTGTGGCAATCCATCTGACTTACGTCTATTAATTTCATAGACTGACTTATTTCGGTA
>JAJFLR010000067.1 GCA_021772565.1 Opitutales bacterium
GAACGTGAAGAAGCCCTGACATTTTTAAAAGCTCCGAATTTAATGCAGCGTTTGCTAGCTGACTTCGACAAATGCGGTACGGTTGGCGAGATGAACAATAAAGAAACGGCGTGGCTGGCGTGTGTTTCGCGCAAGCTCGAAAAGCCGTTGGCCGTAATTATCCAATCGAGCAGCGCCGCCGGAAAAACAACACTAATGGACGCGATTTTGAATTTTTTCCCTGAAGAAGAACAAATCAAATACTCAGCGCTAACCGGGCAAAGCCTTTATTACCTGGGCGAGACAAATTTAAAACACAAGATATTGGCCATCGTCGAAGAAGAAGGCGCGGAACGCGCCTCTTACGCCTTGAAGCTTTTACAAAGCGAAGGCGAGCTAACGATAGCCTCGACCGGCAAGGATCCGGAAACCGGCAGAATGCAAACTGAGGAATATCATGTCGAAGGCCCGGTGATGATATTTTTAACGACGACGGCGTTCGACATCGATGAAGAATTAATGAACCGCTGTTTGGTTCTAACTGTTAATGAAGGTCGGGAACAAACCAGGCGCATTCACCAACAACAACGCATAGCGCGGACGATGCAAGGCTTGATCGCCTCAGAAGAACGCAAGATAATTTTAAAACGCCAAAAAAATATCCAACGCCTTTTAAAACCATATCGCATTGTAAATCCGTATGCTCAAAAATTAACCTTTGCCTCGGACTGCACACGAACGCGGCGTGATCACGAAAAATATCTAACGTTGATCGACACGGTGGCATTGGTGCATCAACACCAGCGCAAAATTGAATGGGTGAAAGTCGGTGAAAATAAAATCGCCAGCATTCGGGTAACATTGCAGGACATAGCCATCGCCAATAAATTAGCCCCGGAAATCCTCGGACGTTCGTTAGACGAGTTACCGACGCAAACGCGGCGCATGATTAATTTGATAAAGGAGTTAGTGAAAGTCGAATGCAAAAAGCGTAAAATCGAACAAAGTGAATATCGATTCAGCAGACGTCAGTTGCGCGAATATACCGGCTGGAGTCTAACGCAAGTCAAACTGCATCTGGATCGATTACACGAATATGAATATATAGTTTGCTGGAGTGGCGGATTTGGAAAAACGTTTGAATATGAGCTTTTACTCGATGTCGAAGCTCCGGACAAAAAGCATGTTATAGGTTTACTCGATGTGGAAAAACTTAATAATAAACCCAACTACGATGACAACCTATCGGAGTTTGAAGACCACCTGTCGGGAAAAAACGGCAGGGTGACGGCTACCTGTCGGATGGAAAACCGACAGGTTGAATTGGTATGAATAAAGGGCTGAAAGGCGATATTAAGTAACCTGTCGGCTTTTTGAAAACGCACATGTGGACACAAAAAATAAAAGGCGTCGTAACGTACATCGCGTCGTAGTTTAAACGAAGGAAAATAGTTAAGGATGAACAAGACTCAAGGTATGCAACGGGCACGAAAACTAAAAAACCGTCCGAAAGAAAAACGCGGCGGTCAGCAAAGACATGAGGATTGCCTGGATAAAACTGACAGCCAAAACATGGCTAACTTGCTGCCACTTTATCGGGAATATTTATCGATACGTAATTACTCCCAACGCACCATACGAGCGCGAGGAGAATACCTGCATACCGCGTTACACTGGCTGCAACAACGCAGTATCTTTCGAGCCGAAAAAGTAACCCGGCCAATACTGGAAAGCTACCAACGCCATCTTTATCGTATCCGCAAAAAGAACGATCAACCGTTAAGCTTCAGCACGCAGCACAATCACATCAGCGCACTCAAACAATTTTTTAAATGGCTTTGCCGACAAAATTATCTGCTGTCAAACCCGGCATCAGAACTCGAAATGCCACGAGCCGAATACCGATTACCGAAAGCGGTATTGACGCCCGAACAAGTCGAAACGGTATTAATGCAACCCGACATTACCGATGCGTTGGGCATACGCGACCGGGCGATCCTGGAAACATTTTATTCGACCGGTCTGCGCCGCAACGAACTCGTTAGTTTATGTGTGGATGATTTGGATGTCGAACGGCGTGCTCTGATGATCCGTCAAGGCAAAGGTAAAAAAGATCGCTATTTGCCCATCGGTAAACGTGCCTTAAGTTGGATTGAAAAATATTGCAGCGAAGTCAGATCGCAACTGCTGATTGCACAGTATGAAAAAACCTTGTTTATAAGCAGCTACGGAGAAGCCATTAACTGCGACGTGTTGAGCCGTCTGGTCAAACGCTACATCGATAAAGCAGAATTAGGCAAAAGCGGCAGTTGCCATCTGTTTCGTCACAGCATGGCAACACACATGCTCGAAAACGGCGCCGACATCCGTTTTGTACAGGCCATGCTCGGCCATGCTCAATTGGAAACAACGCAAATCTACACCCACGTCAGTATCAAGAAACTGCAGCAAGTGCACGAGCTGACGCATCCGGCAAATAATCAATAATTTAGCCAAAACAAAGTTTGTCAGCTAAAACAAAATATATATGAATAAAAAATTATGGCACTTGATCTGTATTTAGACACATCGACAATAGGCGGTTACTTTGACGAAGCTTTTGAGAAAGAAACAAGAAAATTATGGAAGCTACAGGCCAAAGGGATTTATCGTTTTTATACCTCTGTCATAGCAATCGACGAGATCAGCCGTGCGCCTGAACAAGTCAAACAACTCTTTGCTCAAACGTTTAACAATGAAAATTTTATTTTAAAAGACAGTGAAGAATCCGAACGACTTGCCATGGCCTATTTGGAACAAAAAATTGTTTCGGAAAAGTTTTTTGATGATGCCCGGCATGTTGCTATTTGCACAATAAGACGAATTGGCCATTTGGTCAGTTGGAACTTTAGGCATCTGGCCAATCTCAATAGAGAAAGTGGATTTAATGCCGTAAATCTCTTGCAAGGCTATCCGACAATACGTATATTAAGCCCCGAACCTTTAATATATGGCCATGAGTAAAAAATTTAATGCAGTAACAGAGTCACGCAAATGGCGGATAGCCACAGGCAAAAAACTGTCCAAAATGAGTCAGGAAAAACGCATGGAATATCTCAATAGCAATATTGAAGAAAAGCTGGCTGCTCTGGTAACTAAACCTCCAGTAAAGAAAAATCGCAGCCATAGCCGAAAAGTAATGGCAAGCTGAAGATTTTATATTTAGCTGCCTTACGTATCAAGCCTTGTCATTGCAGGGGATAAATTATTAATTAGCTGCTAGAAAATGCAATTAATCGAAAAATACGCTGTTAAAAATAACGTAGTGGTTAACCGAAAAACCGCGTCTGGAAATTTTTTCCCTAAATACGAAAGTGCACTCAGCAAAGATCAGCTTCTATCCCTGATAGGCACTAAGAAAAAAGAGAGTTGCGAAGAAAAAACCGCGTCAGGTCGCTGCGTTTATGCAAACGGCGATCCCATTAATTTTGTCGATCCTACGGGGAGAGCTGATGAAATTTTAGTAGGTATTGGTGGAACTAAATCAAGAATATCGATTGAATTTATAGACTCAAATGGAACCACAAATAGTCATGTTAACAATATGGTCAATTCATTCAACGGTGAAAAAGAATTTTTTGATGGACCAAATCATTTTCTTGAGACAATAAGTGTACATAATCAAGTAATAGATTATATTTCCAAACAAGTCAGAATCAACCCTAACGTTATAATTAATGTTGCTGGCGGTAGTCGAGGTGGTCATATTGGTGTAGGAGTTGCAGTTCAACTTGATGAAAGAGGTGTGATACTTGATAATGGATTGATCGTATATCCGCGTATTCAATTTCTAGGTCTTTATGATCCGGTAGATATGACACCAAGCTATGGTCCTTGGAGTGAAACAATCCCTAGCAATGTTGATCACGTAGCTATTGCATATTCAAATCCAAATGTAGAATCAAGATCATATTTTAACAGAGTTAATGGTGGTGTTGAAGACCCAAGTTTAACCAATTATAATGAAAAATTCTTTTTTGCAACTCATGGTGGTATTCTTGGAGACCCGTGGGGAGGTGATCATCCATTGTCACTATCCACTCTAATTAATGAATGGTCATTCATGAATGAAGAAATTGATAGGGCTGGGTCAATTCATGCTAATTATTGGATGCTACAACAGGCTGCAAGTGCTGGATTAATTTTAGATAATAATAAATTTTTTCTTAATAATGCGACAACTATTACAAATCCTATTGGTAAATGTAATAATCCTTAAAGACTAACTTATTAATACAATAATTAAATACAGTATGAGTAATTACTTAAAATATTAAACAGGAAAAAATTCATGTTCAATATAATAACTAAACTAATATTATTATTTATACTTTTTGTAAGCTGCTCATGCAGCAACAACAAACAACATCTAATTATTTGTCCATACGATTACATGGATAAATATAAAAAGAACTCTGATCGATTTCAGCTGGCCTCAGCCAAATATTTGGCTATAATTGTCAAGAAAAATAATTGTGATTTTTACCCAGTTAAACATTATAGAGCTAAAACATCTACGAGTTGGAATTTGAAGTATCGAACTAAGCCAATTACCTGGGATAAACCTAGAATAATTGGCAATTATTTTATTTTTAATAAAACAGAAGATAAACTATATGTTGCAATTAGAAGGAATAAAAATTCAGAATATAGAATATTTCCATTTCATCTAAAAGCCATTAAAAATGATGTTTTATTTTTACCTCCTTTTGAATCATTAGAAATAGTAAATGATGAGAATAAGGGAAAACTAAAAAGATACTTACTATAGAAGACAAAAAGGAGGCAATCAAAAAGGGTCAGACCGATGATACAATAACTAACGAGTAAAGAACCATTCACAGCCGCAGCCAAAACCTACCGTCCCGGCAACCACCCTGCAACCGTGCCGGGATTTTAGTGTCGAAGAAAGTTGCGGTGAAAACGACCAGCACAAAGATTGACATAACGGATTTTGTGCGAAGCCGCCGGCATCCGGTTTGGATACCGGCCTAGTTTGCCGACTTCTCGGCAGGCACCTTGTGCGGCCACGCACAAAATGGCATTATGTCCATTTTTGCGCTTCGTCTCCGGCCGATACAACCGATTTGTCCACACACGACGCACAGATGCGGGGTAGTTGCCGAGACTCGTCACCGACAATCCGAACGTCGCAGTAATTAAA
>JAJFLR010000068.1 GCA_021772565.1 Opitutales bacterium
AACTCGCAATGAAAATCACTTTGTCATCGAGAGGAGCGAAGCGACGCGGCGATCTATGATTATGAAATCATAAATCTACATAGATTGCCACGTCCCGATAAATCGGAACTCGCAATGACAATCACTTTGTCATCGAGAGGAGCGAAGCGACGCGGCGATCTATGATTATGAAATCATAAATCTACATAGATTGCCACGTCCCGATAAATCGGAACTCGCAATGATAATCACTTTGTCATCGAGAGGAGCGAAGCGACGCGGCGATCTATGATTATGAAATCATAAATCTACATAGATTGCCACGTCCCGATAAATCGGAACTCGCAATGACAATCACTTTGTCATCGCGAGGAGCAAAGCGACGCGGCGATCCATGATTATGTTTTAGTTTTGACGTAAATATTTATGGTAAAAGCTATATTTTAAATTGAAAATTATCGTTATTGGTATCAGTGATTCAGTTGTATGTGCCAGGGTTGATAGATACAGAGCTGATACCGATCGGGATAATAAGCTAAAAATGCTATGTCTCAAACTAACAATGAGTGTAGATTTTTTACAGTAGACCAGTGATAGTTTTTTTACTATAAAAAACCAATGAATATAGCTATATTAGGAGCGAGTCAAAAAACAGAACGTTACTCAAATAAAGCGCAGGTAATGTTGATGGCAGATGGCCATAAGGTATATCCTATTTCATCAATAGGTGAAGAAATATTAGGTGTAAAAGGATATTCTGGTTTATCAGAGATCAATGAAAGGATTGATATCGCAACAATTTATATTAATCCGAAAATTCTTAATACAGTAATCGATGATTTGATAAAATTAAATCCTAAAACGGTTATTTTTAACCCTGGTACTGAATCCGCAGTACATCAGGAAATGTTAACGTCAAAGGGAATAAAAGTTGTCGAAGCTTGCACCTTAGTATTATTGTGTAGTGGGCAGTTTGAAGGGCTTTGATTTAATCATTGATAATAATTTCCTTTTTTTGAATTTGGTAAATTCTGTATTTTAAATATTATAATTATTACGAAATCACGAAAGAGGTAAAATGTTTTTATATGCATAGTTACTTACAAGTATTATTAAATCTTAGAAGTTAGTTAGATTGCAAATTTAGCTTTTGCTGGTTTGCATTGACATAGTATTTACTTTGTCATCGCGAGGTTTAAAGAACCGTGGCGATCAATGACTATTCTGTTAGATAAAATATTTGGGTTTAATTTTTGAAAAAACTTTTGAGAATTGCTATATGTTATGGGGCTGAGACATCTTTCCTTCATTTCTTAATTGCTCGAAAAAAGTCAACATTTTCAATTTGAAATAAAATATCTTTATGATTTACGTATCACATAATTATAAACTGATCGAGTGTCAAAATAACGTTTAGAAAGTTTTGTAGGACGTCTTATAATTGTTCCCATTCCTTTATTGAAATTCCTGCTTGTTTTAGAATCCGTTTTAGTAGCTCACGTCCAATATCAGATTTATGTGGATTAGGTATTGTTAACACTATGTCACTCTTTATCTATGAAAGGATGTTTGCCACCTGAAAATGGTCCTTTAAATCCTGCCTTTCTTAAAGCTTTTATAAGCTCTCGTTACTTGATTGGACCAAATGAAGGCATCAGGCTACTACTTCTTGACTCACTTTAATAGCAACACCGTCGATTTCAGGTATTTGCAAATTACGATGCAATCTAAGTAAAATCCATTCTTCTAGAACAGCTTCAAGTTCTTGTCGGCATACTTCTAATGTCTTTGCATTTGCATATACTCCGGAACATTCAGGGATTTCTCCATAAAAGCTACCATCATCAGACAATAACTCATAGTGAGCAGATTCCATTGCTTTCTGAATATATTTTCTAATCATTTAAAAGAAGTTATTCTTTTTAATAGTAAAATCAAATCATTAAATCTGGGTCTATTTTATTTATACGTTATTCTAATTTATGTCTGACTCTGTCATCACTTATTTGAGAAGTGATTTCTAATTTATTCAACACTATGTTTCCTGCCACTTTCACAATCGTTAATTCCAGCATCGACCTTCTGGCGTAAATAAATACGATGCATAAGCTCATCCCATGAGGTCTCTTCGGGTAAATCTTCCAGAATACTATTTGTTAGATACCTTTTTGCATACCAAGAATGTGTAATGTATATTTATAACTCTGCAAATATATTAATCATTCCCAGAAATCCATTTAACCGCAAAGATCGCAAAGAAATTGCTTGAATATCTTAAAGAAAAATCTGCGTAAATCTGTGCAATCAACAGATCAATATTTCTTTTCTTCATCCGCAGTTTGCACAGATTTACGCAGATTTTTGAATTGAATTTGAGAAATAATCCGTGGCTAAAATTCTCCACTTAACGTCAAATTTTACAATCAGATAAAAAATCGCTCAATACGTAATAAAAGTTTTGAACAATCTTTTGTTTCACATTCCCAAATAACAAAAACATTCCAGCCGAGGTCCTTTAATTTATTCTTGTTACGTTTATCACGTTCGACGTTATCCCTGATTTTCTTTTCCCAGAATTCAGCCCTAGTCTTTGATTTTACTTTGCCATATTTACAATTATGTCGATGCCAGAAACAACCATTTACAAAAATAATAGCTTTTAGCTTTGGTAAAACAATATCCGGCTTGCCTGGTAAATCTTTTCTATGAAGTCTGAACCTAAATCCTATACGATGGAGAAGAGAACGAACGATCAATTCTGGTTTTGTATTTGTGGAACGGATTCTACTCATATTCCAGCTTCTATGTTGCTGAGTCAATTTATCCATTGTTCAAGCACAGAAATATTAGACTGCTGAATGCGAATATACTGAACGAAACTATCTAGTGTTAATAGTGAATTACGCCATTCCTTTGGGAATGAACCCAAATATGGCTTTGGGACAACAAGTATTACATTATTGTCTTTCATTTCCTGGAGCTGATTGCTGGATACTCCTTGTTGAAGGGTAAAGAGATGCTTGGCGTCGATCCTATTTGCCTCATTAATTATCTGTCGCCATCTGTCTTTACAACAGGTTTTCGCTGCCATCATATGAAGTTTCACATTTGGGAATACCATGTCATGATAGGCTTTTCCTGAAGGAAATAAAAAGTCAGGCTTCTTTTTATTCTCAGTGATGACCTGTGTTTCAAAAGCTAATTTCTCATCTTTAAATATTGATTGAAGATTCAACTCAAGAGAATTACCAGTACGAGATTTGCGGCGGTTTGAAACTGAATGTGAATATCTAATGAAATTTTCTACCGACGTGAATCCGTTTTTAATTTTTGGTAAGACCTCGGCACGTTCAATCTCTTCAAAAACTTCAAACTCAAATTCTCTTCTTTTTATCAGAAGATCGTCAATTGATTTTTTCCAATTGGCTCGCGGCAATTTCTGCAATACATAGCTGAAAATTTCCTTTCCTGTAGGGAAGTTCTTAAACCAATTATCAGGAAGTTGGACTTCTGCTGCAGGTTGTGGAATGTAATTACGCATTTTAAATCTTCCTGGTTCAACCTCACAACCAAGCCAGTTTTCAATTAAGTCTTCTTCTTCTAGAGTTGAAGCAACCCAAGCGACAGATTGAACTGTTCCATTCACCCTTCCAACTGCGAAAATACATATAGTCCCAGTGTTTTCAATGTCTTGCACAGGTGAGGAACTACCACCCCATCGAGTCAGTCGAAACTCGTCATATTTCTTTTTTAATCCTTTCTCTGGAAAATATTTTGAATTGTAGTAAATCGCTCTTAGTTTCTTAACAGAATCACCCTGTGCGGGGAAGTAACATTCTTCAATCCAAGCTTCAGGGTTATACTTATCAGTTGTGCATATCTCAGGAAGCACAGATTGAAAAAACTCACGAGGAAAATACAGTCCGGCTTGATGTCCACCTGTAAGTCCAGTGTCATTTCCTGATAGTCTTTTTATAATCCATGAATAATTATTGGATTCAATTTCTTCTAGAAATCGTGTTAAGGATAAGTTTTTAAAATGATTGAGTGCTGTCATTTTTCTTATCTATTGATAATTTTGGCAATTTCTAAAGCACATTCCTGAATTGCAGGAATTACAACACTGTTACCAAGTTGCTTATATACCTGAGTTTTTGAAACAGAGAAGATAAACTTATTGGGATCATATCCTTGAATTTGCATTGCCTCCTCAATAGTCAAACGCCTTGGACGGTCATTTTTTTGCTCAACAAGGATTTCAGCACCGTCTTTATGATAGCGTGCTGATATAGTTCTAGTTATAGTTCCTTTTTTTATTGGAAAATGATGTATCGCATAGCCAAAACCATTGCCAATTTTTGCATGATAAGCTTTATGTCTTTCAAGAGTAGCCCAAGTTCCTAATCCTAATGTATGTCCTTTCACATTCTTTTTGATTATTGATTTTAGTTCTGGGTAAGTATAATCATCACTGGGTCTTTCCGGTATTATTATCTCATTCTTTTCGATATTGATCTGCTTTGGATCATAACCGACGATAAAGATTCTTTCCCTATGCTGAGGGACCCATTTGCCACCATCTACGATTTTCCATTTTACCACATAACCCAACTTGTCTTCCAATGCTTGACGAATAACTTCAAATGTTTTTCCGTTGTCATGTGAAACCAAGTTTTTAACATTTTCCAGCATGAAGGCTTTAGGTCTTTTTATTCGGAGTATCTCTTTTATCTCAAAAAATAAATTTCCTTGAGTTTCGTCCTCGAATCCATGTTTTCTTCCAAGTGATTTTTTTTTGGATACACCAGCAAGTGAAAAAGGCTGACATGGGAAGCCGGCACAAAGTACATCATGATCAGGAATTTCGCTTTTATTTATTTTACAAATATCACCAAATGGTTGTTCTCCAAAATTTGTTTTATATGTTTGTTGTGCGAATTTATCCCATTCACTGGTGAAGACACACTTGCCACCTGCTTTTTGAAATGCTATACGGAAGCCTCCTATACCTGCAAATAAATCAATAAATGTAAAGTTATGACACGATGGTGGTGGATAGGGCAAATCATCGAATAGAAAATTTAGAGTAAGTTGATATGGTGACTGGTGTTCATTAACGCAGCTAGTCAAGGATTCATCTTTTAATTGTTCATCATGTCGAGTAATAAAATTATTGCATTCAACAAGAATTGCATTGGTTAGAAAAGGTACTTTCAAAGATGGTGACTGTAGCCAATGACTTATTACAGCATCAATTTCTGTTGTTTCATCATTTGAAATCCATTTTTGATTACAGATATGTGAGGTCAATTCTTGAATGATTTGATTTAGCTCAATTTTATTCAGCATGTTATTTTTCATTCTTTTCTCTAAGTATTAGCTTTTCTTTTAAGAATAGGTTTTATTGTTGTGCGAAATTGAAATTTAGAGATTTTATCTCCAAAACGTGACTTAACTATCAGATACAGCTCAGACTATAAATACTGATATTAACAATAAATAATTAAGAATATCTCATGAAAAGGAAATATATATACGAATGACTTGGTGTCCATAAAAATTGGAATGAAGTAGTAATAGCCTAAAGTATTACTTATTGGGTCAATGCTGGAAATGGTTATTTTTTATTCCAAAAGGTAGTGTGAAAGCATTAATATAAATATCTATTAGAACAAGTAGTTACTATTAAAAAGTTTGGCATTGTAGATAACTTGATTTGCCGGGATCAAAATAGAACGGGAAATGGCTATTGCACCTAAGAACGAGATACCTACTTAAATGAATTTAAATCTGTCAGTGAGGACACATTAGCAATTTGAAAAGTCTTAGACCTGAAGCAAACCAGTTAAAGTTTCTTTCGCTATCATGATCTTTAGATTTAGTAGTTTAAAGTGTATTATTAGCCTCGTAAAAACATTATTCTTCACTGAAATCTTGACTCGAATTCGAAAGGACATGAACTTTCTTGGCTAAAATTAGTCAATTCGATGTGTTATAACAATATTCCAAATATTTGATCTTTATTCATCAAAACTTGTAATTTTTTTTCATGATTTTTCGCTTTGAAAATCCAGAATACTTTTGGCTGTTTTTATTGATCCCCTTACTATTTTGGTTGAGGGAGCAAGTAAGGGCTACAGCGGCTATAAAATTTTCTGCTGTATTATTGGCGAAGCGTTTATCAGGTAACACTAATTATTATGCAGGGTAAAATTTTAATATGACCTGACTTGAGTAATAAGTAATTTTATTAACAATAACTTGGCGTTTCATCTGAATCACGCATCGCTGGAAGTGCTTTTCTCGAGATGAATACTGAGGTCTGAAGTTAATTCCTGTAAAATAAACCACTAAAAAAGTGATGCATTAACTGGTCAGCTCCATATATTAAACGACTCCCTATCGATATTTATTTTGCCCTGAAATATTTATGAATTTCCATGACAGGCAAAATAATCAGTGCCAAAACAATTAAAATCATCCATAGATTTAAGTCTAGTGGTTCGGTTCGCAATAGCATTTGACCGATAGGATTGTAGAGCATGGTAACATGTAAACTGAAAGCTGCAAATGTTCCAAACAATAAAATAGGACTTCTAAATGGTGATAATTGAAATGCGGATTTTGTTTCGGAGCGGCAATTACCAATATGAACATTTTCAAAAAGCACCATTAATAATAGAAGTGCATTGCGTGCCGATGTTTCTGACATTCCTGAATCAAGCATCCACCAGAAAGCGGTAAATGCCACGACTCCCATGGTCACAGATCCAATGATTGTTCTTTCAATCATTAGTCGATTGAAAATTGGCTCATTGGGTGGTCTAGGTTTTTTTGCAAGTGTATTTCCCTCACTCGGTTCAAATGCCAGTGCTACATCCTGAATACCATTGGTCACCAGGTTCAGCCAGAGCAGTTGGACCGGCAGTAATGGAAGAGGGAACCCAAAAATAATAGCCATTCCCATTAGTACAAGTTCGGCTCCGCCGGTTGAAATGAGTAAATAAATAACTTTTCGTATGTTGTCGTAAGCGATACGTCCTTCTTCAATTCCATTTAAAATTGAAGTGAAATTGTCATCACTGATTACGAGGTCGGAAGCTTCTCTGGCAACATCGGTACCGCTCTTCCCCATAGCCACTCCGATATTTGCGGAGCGAAGTGCAGGAGCGTCATTCACGCCGTCACCGGTAACTGCTACACAATGCCCGGCTGCCTGTGCGGCCTCAACTATTTGTAATTTCTGATGAGGGGTTACTCGAGCAAATACTCTTATCCTGGAAAAAATATTTTTTAATTCCTCATCCGATTGGTTCATTATTTCATGTCCTGATATCACTTCATTTTCATTATTTGTCAGTCCGAGTTGTTGTGCAATAACGTACGCAGTTTTAGGATGATCACCCGTAACCATTACGACAGATACACCGGATTGCTGACATGATTTTACCGCGTCACAAACTCCAGGTCTAAGTGGATCTATCATGCCGACAAAACCAAGAAATGTCAGATCGTGTAATTCGGATCTGTTTTCCTTTTCCGGGGACCAGCTGTCAAATTGTTTATCGGCTAAAGCTAAAACGCGGTATCCCTGTTCTGCCATATCATCCGCTATTTTGACTAGTTGTTCAGAACTGGTTTTATCTGGAAATTTTGAACACATGGAAATTATTTTTTCAGAGGCTCCTTTTACAAAACCGATAAAATGCCCTTCAAATTTGTTAAAGGAAGCAGCAAACTGATGCTCTGCTTCAAATGGGATTTGGTCAATCTGTGGATAAATATCCAGTAATGTTTCCTTCTTCAACCCAAATTTTTCTCCCAAAGCCAATAAGGCAATATCAACGGTATCTCCTCGCCAGACCCAATGGTTATTGCGCCGGTGTAAATCTGCCTCATTGCAAAGTAGTGCACATCGAATCATTGCCTCCATGTCGGGGTGACTAACGGGTTCAATGATTTTTTCTTGAAATGTTATAATCCCTTTGGGAATGAACCCCTCACCACTTATCTGGTATTTGTTACCGTTTGGAATTCGAACTTCTCTAACTGTTAATTCATTACAGGTTAATGTGCCTGTTTTGTCTGTTGCTATTAAAGTACAACTTCCTAATCCTTCAACCGCTGAGAGTCTGCGAACGATTACATTTCGCTTGGCCATACGGTTTGTTCCAATAGCAAGTGCAACCGTCATTGCCACTGGAAGACCTTCAGGAATAGCTGAAACTGCTAATGCTACTGCAAACAGAAATGTGTCCATTACTTCATAACGGCCTGATAACACACCAATTGTTCCAATTATTGCTGATGCTACCAACACTGTAATG
Source organism: Opitutales bacterium (assembly GCA_021772565.1). GTDB lineage: Bacteria > Verrucomicrobiota > Verrucomicrobiia > Opitutales > JAJFLR01 > JAJFLR01. The sequence goes on from JAJFLR010000068.1 coordinate 8,307, forward strand.
GCAATCGTGTGGGTAAATTTTTCCATTCTAATAATCAAAGGCGGCTTTCCTGCTTGTTCACCTATTATATCAAGGGCAAGCTGGCCGACATTAGTTTGTGCGCCGGTTGCGATTACCAGACCCTTGGCACGTCCACGATTTACTATTGATCCAGCATAAGCCATATTCAGATGATCTCCCATCTCCGTAGATGCTTCTCCTTTCCATAATGAATTTTTCAAGACGGGTAACGATTCACCGGTCAATAGTGATTCATCGATTTCCAGTCCGTGACCAGCTAGAAGCCGCATATCTGCAGGAACGCGATTACCGGATTCGAGCCATACAATATCACCCGGAACAATCTGTTCAGCATCTATCTCTTTTACCTCTCCATCCCGTTGAACAGTAGCTTGAATTTGCAGCAGCTTCTGCAGCGCCTGATTACTTTTTTCCGCTTTCCATTCCTGGTAAGTGCCAATCAATGCATTTAAGCATAGGACTCCAAAAATAAATGCGGCATCTGTAAATTCATGAATGAGAAGTGAGACAATGGCAGCTAAGCCCAGTATATAAATAAGTGGACTACGGAATTGTCTGAGAAAGATTGCAGGCAGTGTCGGTGGGGGCTTTTTAGGTAATTCGTTAGGACCGTATTCTGCAAGTCGGGATTGTGATTCAGTTTCACTTAAGCCGTGTTCTGAACTTCTCATTATTTTTTCACATTCACTACTTTCCAGTGAATGCCAGAGATGCGTGGTTTGATTGCGGTAGTTCATCGAATTGAGTGTAATATTTTGACTATTAACTATATTGCTGAAAATGGATTATTATTCAAATACAGAATTTAAAATGTACAAATTAATTGATTGCTGTTACTCCAGCTTACATATTAATAAATCCATACTACATTCTTGACTCTATTTAAAATGGATATGAACTTTTGCGGCTGAAATAAGTCAATTTGATGTGCTAAATAAACAATTCAGACTATCAAATTTCTTTCTTAAAACTAGTAATATTTATTCATGATTTTTCGGTTTGAAAATCCAGAATACTTTTGGCTGCTTTTATTGATCCCTTTGCTTTTTTGGTTAAAGGGAAAAGTTGGGGCAACTGCGGCTATAAAATTTTCTGCTGTATTATTGGCTAAGCGTGTATCCGGTAACACTAAAAATCGTGCTGGGAAATTTATAATATTACTCAGAACACTCACGCTAATTTTATTAATATCAGCCATGGCTCGACCGCAAACTGGTAGCAGTACTTCAGAGATTGAAGCAAGTGGTATTGATATCGCACTCGTTGTCGATTTGTCCGGATCGATGATGGCTCTCGATTTTGAATTGAAGGGTGAAGAGGTAACTCGTCTGGCGGCAGTTAAAAATGTCATTACAGATTTTATTGAAAAAAGGCCGAACGACCGTATTGGGTTAATAGCCTTTGCCACGAATCCTTATATCGTTAGTCCCAATACGTTAAATCATGATTGGTTGCAGAATAATTTGGATCGTCTGGAAGTCGGGTTGATTGAACAGGGGACTAATATCGGGCCGGCGATTGGCATGAGTGTTAATCGTTTGCGTAAACTGGAAAATTCAAAAAGTAGAATAGTTATTCTTTTGACTGATGGAAAAGATAGCCCACCCCCTGAAGTTAGTCCAATAGCCTATGCTGAAACATCTGCGGCTTTTGGAATAAAAGTTTACACAATAGCTGCCGGTACTAATAAACCAGCTAAGATTATGGATCCTGAATCTGGTAAACCAATTAGGGATTTATTTGGTCGATATAGAACTATGAGATTTGATGTCGATACTGAAATACTACAAAAAATTTCTGAAATCACTCATGCAAAATTTTATCGTGCTACTGATACGGAATCGTTAAAGGATATTTATGATGATATTGATAAATTGGAAAAAACTGAAGTTAAACTAAAGTTTCGCTCGGCCTATACTGATCAATTTGTCTGGCCGTTATTATTTGGATTATTGGTATTTATTTTAGAACAAATTTTATCACAAACACGATTTCGAAAACTACCATGAGTTTTGGAGCTGAATATTGGTTATATTTACTATTAGCAATTCCGTTGTTGATGCTGATCTATTATCAAACGGATAAAAAGGCCTGGGCAAAATTGGATGCTTTTTCCAATAATAAAATTTTAGAGAAACTGACAGTTTCCTTCAGTTCAAAAAGAAGAAATACAAAATATGGGTTGTCCTTATTTGCATTGATGCTAATTATTATATCTGTTGCCAGACCGGAGTACGGCTATCACTGGGTCGAAACCAGTGGCCGTGGTATTGATATCATGATTGCTTTTGATGTTTCAAAAAGTATGTTGGCCGAAGATATAAAACCAAATCGTCTGGAAAGAGCTAAGCTAGCTGTCTTTGATTTTATGAAAAAAATTGAAGGCGACCGTATTGGTCTAATTGCATTTTCGGGAACAGCATTTTTACATAGTCCACTAACGTTGGACTATGACTCTTTTCGTTTGTCTCTTCAAGATATGGATACAAATACAATACCGTTACCCGGTACGGATATTGCCACTGCGATTTCAGAAGCACAAGCCTCTCTGAATAGCAAAAATAATTTTAAACTTTTGGTTTTAATCACCGATGGGGAAGATCTTGAGGAGAGTGGTATCGAACAGGCTGTAGAAGCAGCTGAAGATGGTATTGTGATTTATACAGTTGGAGTTGGCAGCGCAGAAGGTGATCTCATTCCATATAAAGATACACAGGGAAATCTGGATTATATACGAGATGAGGCGGGTAATCCTGTTAAGACCAAACTCGATAGTGAAAGTCTAACTTCAATGGCTTCAGTGACAAATGGATTTTATGTGCCGTTAGGCCCTCTAGGCGAAGGTTTGGATGAGATATATAAACAGGCACTACAATCTATTCCACAAGAGGAAAAAGAGTCTCGTTTACAAAAAGTTCCAGTTGATTATTATCAATGGCCATTACTTTTAGGTATAATTATTTTGTTTTTTGAGCCTCTTATAAATACTCGTAAAAATGAAACCAGTAAAATTTTGTCGAAAGGTAAATACGCTGCATTACTATTATTTTCGTTTGTATTATTATTACTGCCAAAATTTTCTGAAGCTTCTATATGGCAGGCTGACAAAAATTATAATAACGGAAATTTTAAAGAAGCAGAAAAGTTATATCGTGAAGCGTTACTCAAGGAACCAGATAACAAACGATTACATTTTAACTTGGGAACCTCACTCTACAAACAACAGAAATTTGAGAAAGCGATTGATTCATTGTTAAATGCGCTAAACACATCTGACGTTAATTTACAAAGTGATACTCTATTTAATTTAGGTAACGTCTATTTCCAATTTGGCTTTAAACTTAAAGAATCTGATCCTGATAAAGCTCTAGAGTATCTTGAATTAGGCATAAAGAGTTATCGGGATGCTCTACAAATTGATCCTGAAGATAAAGACATCAAGAATAATTTTGAATTACTTGAAGATGTAGTGGAGAAATTTTCATTTGAATTAATTCTTGAAGCTTATCCTGAGGACGCTGTACGTTTACTGACAGGTGCAGGCCGTCATGTAAAAGGTTCTTCTGTTGATGTCAGAGCTGATCCGGAAAAAAATTATAAATTTTCCAAATGGGAAGGTGACGATGTTTTAGATGTAGAAAAATCCGAGACTTCAGTTTTGCTTGATAAGAGTAAAACTGTTAAAGCTTATTTTAATCAACTGTTTGATTTAAATTTAATTGCTGAACCTAAAGAGGGCGGCACAGCAGAAAAAGGAGGTGTTTATGAAAATGGGGCACAGATTCCAATCAGCGCAAAGCGCAATAAAGGATTTCGCTTTATTGAATGGAAAGGTGAGGGAATTGACGACTCTAAACAACCTCAATCGACTGTTGTTATTGATAAGGATAAAACTGTTACTGCGATATTTAAAGCCGGTATTGAACTTACATTAAAAACGTTCCCTGAAAATAGGGGACAGTTAACTGGTGAGAATGCGTATGATAAAAATTTCGATGCTGAAATTTCTGTAACGCCAATTCCCGGGTTTGAATTTATAAATTGGATTGGTTCCGGTATTGAAGATAATCAGTCAGATAAAACAAAAGTAACCGTAGACCAACCCAAAGTTATTACCGCAAAACTTAATCGTATTTGGAATTTAATCGTAGTGCCCAGTGATCAGGCTGGTGGCCAGGTTACTGGCGGTGGAAATTACCCTGACGGTACCAATGTAGAAATCACAGCAACACCGAATGAAGGTTTTGAGTTTGTGAAGTGGGAGGGTGAAAATATTCAAAACTCAAACTCTGAAAAAACTACAGTAACGGTGTACGGCAATCAGGATGTTTTCGCAATATTTTCTAAGCCTGACCATGAAAATCAGAACCAAGAAGATCAAAAGCATAACGAGCAGAAACAAGATAATCAAAACCAGGAGGAACAAAAGCAGGGAAATGATAATCAGGACAAACAAGATCAAGGTCAGAATAAAGAAAATCAGAATCAAGATGATAAAAAACAAGGTGGAGATGATAAAAAGAAACAGGATGAAATGAAATCTGACTCAAAGCAGGATGAACCTGACGAGAAAGATAAAAATAAGGAGAAAAAGGATGATTCAGCAGAAAAAAAATCTGACTCTGACTCTTCTGAAAAGAACAAAGAGCATAATCAGACACCGACTAAAGATTCAATTGATGAAAAAGAAAAGAATAGAAAACGTATACAGGGTAGGATGACGCGTGAGGAAGCTTTACAATTGCTGGAAAAATTAAGAAATTCAGAAAAAAAGTTACTTCCTGCTGGAAAATTAAATCAACTTGAAAATGAATCAAAATCAAATAAGAAGCGTCGTGATTGGTAGAGGTAATTTGGGGATATAAATTCATGAGTTTAAACAATAATAATATAGTCATATCATTTTTCACTATTCTAATAAGTGTCTGTAATATTTTTGCAGACGAAATAAAAATAAATAGCTCATTTGTCCCATCAGAAATTATAAAAGGCCAATCAGTTCATTATACGATTACAATTGAAGGATTTGATGGTGACAATATTGATGTGGAAATCCCGCAAATTGATGGTTTAAAAATTTCTGAATCATACAGTGACTCTTATTCAAGCAATAGCTTTTTCAGTTTCTCGTTTAATGGGCGAACTATGCAGAGTGGCAGTAAAACTTTATCACGTTCATGGCAGGTTAAGCCGACTCGCGAAGGGAATTTTGAAATGCCATCTCTAATTGTATCGATAGATGGTAAGAAATTCAAAATTCCAGCTACTTCTTTAGTGGTTAACAAATTGAGTAATCAAATTAAGCAGGCGATATTTCTTCATTTGGATTTGCCTAGAGATACTTTTTATGCTGGTGAATCTATGAAAGCGATTTTGAAACTGTATTATCAAAAGAACAGAATTCAAATTCAAAAAATTACCAAACCGACAAAAGAGGGTGACTCTTTTGCAGCCAGTGAAATACCTGATAAGCCAAATATTAATCAGGATAATAGAAATGGTATTCGATATGAAGTAATTTCATGGCCGTTTAAATTAACTGCCTTAAAAGCAGGAAAAGAAAATCTAGTATTTGATCTTGATGTTTTGATTGGTAGATTTATGAGTGCAAATTGGCTTACAGTCAGTACAGATGAAAATAGTCAAACGATTTTAGAACTACCAACCGATCGTCCTGATTCGTTTAATGGTGCTATCGGTGATTTCCAGACAAAAGTTTTTGCATCTTCAAATAAAACAGAAGTCGGTGAGCCTATCACACTGACATTGGAAATTTCAGGCGACGGGAATTTTGATCGGATTGCCCCACCTGAAATTTTTGAATCAGATGATTGGAAAATTTATCCACCGAAATCTGATTTTACCAACAATGATAACCTTGGTCTCAGTGGAACTAAAACTATCGAGTATATTATAATTCCCCAAAATGATTCGATCACGCAGATTCCTGTTATACCATTCAGTTTTTTTGATTCAAAAAATAATCAATATGAAGAACTGACAATGCCGGGACTACCTATAACAGTGAGACCGACACCGAAAGGCAGTCCTGAAATTCAAGCACAGTCATATACTCAAAATATCGAAACTGTTGTGACGTCAAAAAAACCTGAAAGGTCAAATTTGCTGCCGATTAGACATAAATCTAAGGAATGGATATCCGGACCTGTTTTTATATTTAACCAACCTTTGTTTTTATATTTTCAAGCATTTCCACTTTTTTTAATTTCAGGACTTTTTCTAGTTAGAAAACGTCACCTTAGATTGCAAAATGATAGTGGGTTTGCTCGAAAGATCGAAGCGAGTAAATCTGTGAGAAAATGGCTAACAGTTGCAAATAAAGCAAAAGTCAAAAATGAATATCATTCTTTTTTTGAAGCGGCATTTCGTGTAATACAGGAAAGCATTGGGCAGCATTTCAGTTGCTCAGCAGAGACATTGACTCAACCTGAAATGATAAATTATCTTAAACAGGGCGAAATTTCCGAACAACAAATTAATTTTATTAATAGTATTTGTCAGATCAATGATTCGGTAAAATTTTCCAGTTCTTCATTAAGTTCTGAAAATCTTAAGGATTGGGATACAAAATTAAATAAGTTCGTCGTGGAACTTAATAAATTTAAAAAAGGCGCGACTTGATTTAAATTCCAGGATGAAAAATTATATTTATATCAGTACATTGGTCGTTAGTATTATGCTAATATTTTTTGTCGTAATTTGTGAAGCTACAATGGAAATTTCGAATAAGTTGTTTCAGGAAGGTAATCAAGCTTACAGTCAGGAGAATTATGAAGAAGCTATTACATTATATAATCAAATCCTGGCAAACAGTCAGTCAGCTGAACTTCATTTTAATTTAGCAAATGCATATTTCAAAAATGATGACATGGGTCGTGCAATATTACATTTTGAAAAATCATTAGTATTAGATCCCGGTAATCCTGATTATATCGCAAATCTTAATTTTGTTCGTAAGTCAGTTCAACTGGATATAAAAAACGGAAATATTTTCTCTACATTATCGAGTCGATTGACGCTCAATCAATGGTGCTTGATCGCCATAGTCTGTTTTTGGTTGGTTGTTTTTCTTATGACAATTCCCAGATTATATCAATTTCGAAATGCAGTTATTCAAACTGCTCTAAGTTTTAGCATTCTCATTCTTGTTACTTCACTGCTTTCAATATATGGATATTTTTTAGAATTTAACAAAGCTGTCATTATTTCCAATGAGGCGTCTTTAAAAGTTTCTCCAACAGAAAGCAGTGGCTCTTCGGATAATTTAAGAGAAGGAGAAGTTGTAACTGTTGAAGATTCACATCAAAATTATTATTATGTCTCATCAAATGATGGCAAAGAAGGGTGGGTAATTAATGTACATCTTGGTAAAATTTGGGATGGGTTTTGAGAATGTTTGAATATAATTTATTCTAACAAAATTGAAATTAATAGCTTATAACTAGTGTCTATATTATCTAATAGACAATTCTATTATTTTAAATTTATATGTTAAAGATATTCATCATACTTAATTGAGAGTTTTGAATTACTGTATAAATTAATGAATCGCCAAAACATCAAACGCGAAATAGATCTTCAAATTATTGGGGAATGGGTATCTCCCAATAATCGCGTACTCGATCTAGGCTGTGGGCGTGGCTTGCTTTTGGAACATCTTCAGCAAACGAAGGATATTTATGGAGTTGGTGTCGATAACGACTTTAGTAAAATCCTTGGTTGTGTGAAACATGGCGTAAGTGCCTATCAGGGAGATGTTGAAGAAATTCTCAGGGTTTATCCTGATAATTTTTTTGATTGGGTAATTTGTTCACGCACAGTTCACGAATTAAAAATTCCTTCTGAAGTAATATTAAACGCCCTACGTGTAGGAAAACATTTGGCAATGGGCTTCATCAATTATGGTTATTGGCAAAACCGATTGAATGTTTTACTAAAAGGTAGTCGGGTTATTAATGAAGTTTACCCTAACGACTGGGATAGTCGATATCCTTCTAATCCATTATCTATTACAGAATTTGAACAGTTTTGTGATAAAAAGAATATACAAATTAAAAAAAGTGTTTATTTAAATGGTGATTGGAAAACGCGTCGCAATAGTTTAGTAAATCTGTTTGCTGGTTATGCTATTTACGATTTAACGGCTAAATTATAAGTTGTATCTCGCAAAAATTTTATCGCATTCTCATTATCTCCCTGTTGGGCAATCTTGTTAGGACTGATCGGTTCTCCAATAGTTAATTCAATATGAGAGGATACTCTTTTCACTAACTCTCCAGGTAATAGAATTGTTCGCAGTAGTGGATGTACCAATCCGGCAGTTTGGAAAAAATTGCTGTTAGATCCTTTGAAAAAAATTGGTAGAACCGTGGAATTTGTTTTTCTAATTAACGAAACTGTTGCCGGATTCCATTTAGGATCTGTTATATTACTCCTTGACCATGTTCTGTGTGATACTGTGCCTGATGGAAATGTGGCTAAGACTCCACCATTGCGTAACCATTTTATGCTCTCTTTTAATGGGCCTAAATTTGTTTGATGCGCGTTAACGCCTCCAAATGGATTCACTTGAATTAACCATGGCCTCAGTGCAGGCATATTGTTGAGTAAATAATTTACCAGCAATTTTAAGTCAGAGCGAAATGATGTTATTAACGCACCCACAATTATGCCGTCAGCTCCACCAAATGGATGATTAGAAATTACAACGAGGGGCCCATCATTTGGTAATTTATTGATATCATAACCATCAGTAGTATATTTAATGTCGAAAGCTTTGAGTGCTGCCTGGAAAAAATTTGTCTGAACATTTTGATTAGCTACAGATTGGTTATAATAATGGTTGAATTTATTAAATGCCAGTAGTTGTTCCAATGGAGATTCAGCGAGTTTGTAAAGTTGGCGAACAAGATTTGAGAGTTTACTATTTTCTACATCAATTACTTTATACTCTTTTTCTTTAACTGTCTCTTTCATTACTTGTCTTATAAACAATTAAATTATTAAGTAATATCATTGAAATTTACCATCATAAAAAAAATAATTCTAAGTGACATTTCCTAACCATTACTTTTTGCCGATAATCAGTGCGATATTATTTTCACTGGCGACAATTTTTTTTAAACGAGCTATCGATAAAGGAATTGGTATAAACCGTTTGCTCTTTATTTCTAACTGGTCTGTTTTTCTGATTTTATTTCCAGTTTGGTTTTTGCATCAGGATGGAATAAATTGGGGAATAATTTATGGCCCCTTGTTAGTCGGGCTAACTGGATTTTGTGGGGGAGTTTTTACTTTTCTTGCTCTCAAGTGGGGTGATGTGTCAGTAGTGACTCCAATGATGGGCGCAAAAGTAATTTTTGTTGCCGCACTCTCACTCATAGTCCTTCCAGACGCCATTCCGGTTTTGTGGTGGGTAGGTGTTGCATTGACGGTACCGGCAGTTTATTTACTGGGTAAAACTAAAAATGCAGGAATTGGCGCAAATATTTATCCAATCTCCGCTGCTCTGTGTGGATCTATCAGTTTTGCATTTGTTGATGTATTGACTCAGCGATGGGCATCAGATTTTGGGGTTTTTGGTTTTATAGTAGTTTGTTCGGCAAGTGTCGCATTGTTTTCATTTATTTTAGTCCCTTTATTTAGAAAACCATTATTTTCAACTCCACCGTCCTGTGTTATTTCAATAGTTGTTGGAGGTGCATTTATGGGAATACAATGGATGATATTGGCCTATTTTTTAAGCGAGTACGGGCAGGCTACTGCAATGAATATTTTATACAGTTCAAGAGCTGTCTGGAGTATAGTTTTAGTTTGGCTTGTAGGTCCAATCTTTGGAAATTTTGAACGTCATTTGGGACATAAAGTTATGTTGCGTCGTCTATGTGGAGCGATTCTACTTTGTGTAGCAATTATATTAGTAATAATTGAATAAATATGAGAGCAGTAATTCAAAGAGTGAGTGAAGCATCTGTAAAAGTAGATGGCAATATCATCGGATCAATTGATACTGGATTATTACTGTTTCTGGGTATTACCACTGAAGATTCTCAAGATGATATAGAGTGGTTATCCAAGAAAATTTCCCAAGTGAGAATTTTTCCAGATGACGATCAATTGATGAACTTATCAGTCAAAGATGTGAATGGAAATGTATTGTTGATCAGTCAATTTACCCTCTTGGGAAATCTACAAAAAGGTACTAGACCTTCTTTTAATCGAGCCGCAACTGCAGATATTGCAATACCGTTATACGAAGCATTTATAGTTTCTCTGCAAAAGCAACTAGGCAAAATTCCTGCAACTGGAAAATTTGGTGCTGATATGAAGATACAAGCATTTAATGATGGGCCGGTTACTTTGATTGTAGATTCGAAAGACAAGAAATACTGAAATATTAAATTCAGTATAATTTCTAGTTAAGAATCAAATTTACTCTGCAATCACGGAAACTTTGCGGTGTGCGCCGTCCCATTTTACTCTTCCATCGACCAAAGAGAAGAGGGTGAAATCTCGCCCTAAGCCAACGTTTATACCAGGATGCATTTTAGTTCCTCTTTGGCGCATGATAATATTACCAGCAATAACAACTTCGCCGTCATATTTTTTTACCCCAAGTCGTTTGCTTTGACTGTCACGGCCGTTCCTACTTGTTCCTTGTCCTTTTTTATGTGCCATGAATTATTCCTTTTCTTTTTCTTCTTTTTTAGCTGTTTTCTCTACTTCAACTTTTTTAGATTCAGCCTTGGATGCATTTTCTGTTTTAGCTTCTTTTGCTTGTGGTTGTTCTTCTTTCGGTGTTTCCTCTTTAGCTGGTGCAGTAGCAATAATTTTGTCGCCCTCTTTAATCGAATCTATCTTAATAACGGATAATTCCTGACGGTGTCCTTGTTTCCTGCGATATCCCTTCCGTCTTTTCTTTTTAATGATAGTGATTTTATCACCGCGTTTGTTTTCCAAAATGACTGCATTGACAGTAACACCATCTAGAAAGGGAGTGCCGAATCGCGAATCAGCTCCTTCATTAATTTTAAGAACTTTATCGATCGAGACGGTGTCTCCAGATTGCGTGTTAGTGAATCGGTTGACTTTTAATATGTCTCCCGGTTCAACAGTGAATTGTCGGCCCTGTGTTTTGATTATAGCTTTCATCAGAAAAGTTGGCCAAGTAAACAATTGCCCAATTAAATTGCAAGTTATTTTATAAATTTAATATTTTCACATCTGAGACAAATGTTTGCTTTGGCATGAGAGGTTTGATCTCATCAAATTTTTATGAGAATTTAAATGAAAATAAGGCCTGAAATAGAAGAAAAGTGCGCTAATTTGCTGAATCTTTGTCGTGATGTTGGGCTCAGGCGAACTAATTTACTAAATAAAATCTTACAATTTTTCACAAAATCCAATGGACCGGTCAGCATGCTTGATTTATTAAATGAGTCATCTATTGATGAAATATGTGATCAAACGACCGTTTATCGATTGATATCCCGCTTAGAGAACAAGGGTATAGTCAGAAGAATTGGTATGCATGCACGATCTGCTCACTATATACTCAATCAACTAGAAGATCATCAAGACTACCTGATCTGTGTCGATTGTGGAGTGGTAAAAATATTAGAAATGGCCTGTCCTATCAGCGAGTTGGAGCAAACAGTGAGTAAGAAATCCGGATTTAAGAATTTATACCATGAGCTACAGTTTTATGGGATTTGTTCGAAATGTTCTAAGAAGAAATAAATAATTCCCTATGCAACGCTTATATTGATGCCATATATTAAGCGGTATCACTATTATTACCGAATATTTTCGAAAGTTATATTTACAAATGTTTATACCAAATTATCTTCAGACTTTAAATTTATTAAATCTCCTAAAGTTTTAAAATGACTCAATATATCTTTATTGCTAAGACTGCCGATGAGGTTGTCAAAAAGGTCTTGTTTTTGAGATTTTAAAATTTCAATTTTCTCTTCGATCGTTCCTTCTGAAATTAGACGATAAACAAAAACAGTATTTTTCTGACCAAAACGGTGCACGCGATCAATCGCCTGCTCTTCAACAGCAGGGTTCCACCATGGATCGAGAAGGAAAACATAATCAGCAGTGTGTAGATTTATACCAGTGCCTCCGGCTTTTAAACTTATTAGAAAAATACCTTTACCATCTAAATTTTGAAATTTTGCTACCGGCTTCTCGCGATCAACAGTTTTTCCTGTAAGTTCAAATAATGGGATATCTGGAAAATTTATTTCTAAATTTGTTCGGACTCTTTTAAGAAGCGATACAAATTGGCTGAAAATTACAATTTTATGATTGTTATCAATTGCCTCACTAATTTTTGTAAGCAGTATATTAACTTTCCCACTTTGATTGAGATCAGCGTTTACCCGGGGAAGGAGATCCGGATCACAACAAACTTGTCGCAATCGAGTTAATAGTGTAAATAAATGGAACGTTTGTTTTGATTCAATATTATTTAAATCATCTCCTAATTTTGCAATTCCGGTCTCTGTTAATTTTTTGTATTCATTTTTTTGAAGTTCTGAAAGTGGGCAGCTAAGCCTAATTTTTAATTTATCGGGTAGTTCACTTAAAACTTCTTTTTTTGTTCTGCGCAAAATAAAGGGTGATAGTTGTTTGTTTAAATGAATCATGAAATTTTGTCCGTCTTTTCGAGAATGATTTTCAAAACTGCTCCGATTTCCCAACAGACCAGGCATTAAAAATCGAAATATTGTCCAGATATCCAGGTATTTATTTTCCAGTGGTGTTCCGGTTAATGCAATGCGATTATTTGAATTAATACTTAAGCAAGCAATTGTTGTTTTAGCATCAGGATTCTTAATGAACTGAGCTTCGTCAAGGACAGTGAAATCAAATTTCATTGCACTGAGTAGTGCTTTATGTCTTCTCAGTTGAGTATAACTTGCCAGCCAAATAACTTTCTTATCTGTTTTATTAAGTGGATTATTTTTTCGCAATATCTCAAAATCTAGATGAGGAAAGAATTTCTCAATTTCAATTTTCCAAACGGAGATTACACTGGCAGGACATACAATCAAATTTGGATAGTTGTTTCCACTCGGTTTAGATATTAATGCCAAAGTTTGTAAGGTTTTTCCCAAGCCCATTTCGTCAGCGAGCAATCCGTGACATTCACAACTGCTAATCCTGTTTAGCCATCGACTGCCATCTTTTTGGTAGGGTCTGAGGAATTTGGGCCACTGATCTTCATCAGTCTCATATTGAGTTAATGAATTTTTCCATTTATTCAAATCGTTGGATAAATTTATTTTTAAGGCACTGTTTAAAAATATAGAAAAAATCATATATTTGGGTAACGGCTTGCCCTTTGAATTAAAAGTCGCCATAAAATCATTTATATCGTCAGTTTGATCTTCACTGATTTTAAACATACCGTGCTCGGGGATGATGTGTGTTTTCCCAGCTTGTTTAAGATGCTTTAAGGTATTTATGCCTGTTAGCAATTGAGAATTCAAACGCAAATTCCACCCGATTGAAATACCATTTTTCGCATCATTTTTTCTTACATCAATCTCCACATTTAAAGTTTGAATACCCCTTTTAAGTTTTGCGACATTGTTATCAGAAATAATATTAAAATGTTTTTTCCAGTTTTTAATACCAATTCTTAAAAATTCAGTAATGCGGTCGAAATCAGATAAAAAATATTGATGTTTATCTTTATCATAGATGAAACCTGCTTTATGAGCCAAGCTGCTCAATCGAATAATTTTCTCTCTTTCCGGTGAGGTGAAGTCATTAGTGTCTGGATTGTTGTTATTCAGAATTGATTTACTGGTGGAATTTGTTGCCTCCCAGTACGCATTAAATATCAGGCCGGCTTCAGTAGATTTAAGTTTGATATATAAATCTCTACACTCTTCTTTTACGGTTGCTGTTTCTATATTCTGTGATTCAATTTCCTGAACTACATCTTCCTTAAGGGTAGATTTTTCAATTTCTATCGGGGAAACAGTATCAGCGATTAACTCTTCAATTTCATACAATCCCGCTGCTGCCAAACAATCACTGAATTTTTTATCAGATGTAGATGATCTGACTGATATTGAATTTTTAATCCAGTCAATTAAGACATAAACTTCTGTATCTTTAAATTTGTATCGAACAATGGCATCATTTTCATTCAAGTCTAATTCTCTGATTTCACCATTTCGATAAATATTTTGAGCATGATTTAATGTATCACGGTTAAAATTAGCTTCCCAATTCTGCTGCAATCTTTTAAACCAAGTCTCAATTGAGTTTGTTGAATATACTCTTTTTGATTCTCTCAGTTTCATATGTTAATTAACTTATCACTACTATAGGTTGTAGTTACTAAAAAAATAATTAAGATAAGTAACAATTTAATAACGAGCAAATTAATAAGTTATTCTTTAAATGTTAATAAATATTATATTGAGAGTTTTACATTATTAGCAAAAAGGCTATGAATTCTCTAATGAAAATTTATTAAAATATGGAATTTTAAAGTGATAGAAGAAAGTGATATCGATTGATTATTTGTAACATTTTAAGTAAATGAGTGGTAATTATTTATGTGAATAACTTTTTTTAAACATGAAAATAATGAAATCAATGAATGGTAACTTAATTAAATATTTCCACAATTATATGATAATTTCTATTAAGTTAGCAAAATTATCACTTCTATTAAAATTAAGTAACCATTAAGCAATTCTTGTAATTGTTAGAGATAATCAATGTTTTTAAAATTTATCTTTAAAAATTACGTTTTCTGACTTGTAATTATGCATTAAAAACTTTTGATGTAAATATATGCTCCAAATGTGCAGCTATAGAATACATTAATAATATTAACTGTAAAATAAATAATGGCAAAGAAAGATAGGAAAAATAAGGGTATCAGTCGTATAGATTCTGGTTCTACACATGGCTGGTTTGTTCGAGGATATAAAAATGGTAAAACTTACTCAAAACTATTCAGTGATCTGAAGTGTGGCGGTAAAAGAAAAGCGTTGGCGTTAGCTAAAGATCATCGAGATGATTTGCACAAACGTCTGGATAAGATTGCAGCAAAGCCACGGGGACGTCGTATTGTATATCGTGATTCCAGAAATACTACCGGTGTATTAGGAGTCTGTCGTACTGCAAAAAGAAGTGCTAATGGTAACGTCAATGAATGTTACTCAGTTAGCTGGAGACCAGAACCTGGTTTGCAAAAATGTACTTCCTTCAGCATTAATAAATATGGTGAAAAGAAAGCTTATCAATTAGCTGTAAATCACCGCAAGAAAATGATGAAAGAAACATTTGGTCAAAACTTCTACCGTAAAATTGCATCACGTCAAAACGCTGAAGCAAATTCTTAATATAATACACTAAACACTCAGACTAATTGGGGAAAAAGATTTTCGATTTTTTTGGGGAAAAGATTTGTTGATTTTTTCAACAATAGAAACCGCACTTTTTATAGGTGCGGTTTTTTATGTTCGTGATTTGTACTATTATGTTGCTTTCATATTATTAATTTTTCTTAGACATTAATCCGAAATAAAAATATCAACTATGAACCTCATTCTGGCATCGGCTTCGCCACGCCGGTCACAAATTTTAAATGAGCTAGGAGTGCGATTTGATGTTTTACCTGCACAAGTTGATGAATTAAATTATACTGTAGGTGATCCAGAAGAATTGGTTCTGCACAATGCTCGAATAAAAGCTGAATGGGTGGCTGAGCAGCGAATTGATGAATTAATTTTGGCATCTGACACAACTGTCGCACTCAATTACAAAATTTTTAATAAACCAACGGATTTGCAAAATGCCCATAAAATGCTCACCGAACTTTCTGGTCAAACACATAAAGTTCAGACCTCAGTATTCAGAACGTTATTTCTCATTTGCAATCGCAAGTTTAAATCCCGATTTATCACCTAGTCGAAAGATTATTTTGCGTCCTGTGCCGTCGGGCATTGTAAGTGGTTTGGCATTAACTTTTTCGAGATATT
>JAJFLR010000069.1 GCA_021772565.1 Opitutales bacterium
TATGAACAAATCCTAACGAAAAGTACAGGTAAAAAAATTGTAAAAAACATTCATATGCCCCATGTTGTTCACTAACAATACCTTGTGTATTGGATTAAATCAGTAAAATTGTATAAAAAAACTTAGGAAAACGTGTTATAACAAATGGTTTATGACTGGGATTCTCAGAAAGAAGAATTGCTCAACAAAAGTCGGAATCTGAGTTTTCTCCACGTGATTTACCACATTGAGCGGGGTGACCTCCTGGATGTGAGGAAACATCCCAACAAAGTAAAGTATTCGCATCAAAAGTTACTAATTGTGAAAATGAATAATTACGTCTATATTGTTCCAATAATTGAGGATGGTGAGACCTGGTTTTTGAAAACCATTATTCCAAGTAGAAAAGAAACTAAAAAGTATTTGAAATGAAAGCACTGAAATTAGATAAAGAAGAAAAAGAATTACTCGAAGAATTAGAAAGAGGTGAATGGGTGTCTGCTCACTCATCATCAAATGATTTGAAGCAGTATGAAGTAGCGGCAATGAACACGTTAAAGAAAAACAAAAGAGTGAATATTCGCATAAGCGAAAGGGACCTTTCTTCGATTCAGAAGATCGCTATCGAAGAAGGTATCCCGTATCAGACATTGATAGCGAGCGTACTCCATAAATATGTGAACAAGAAGATTAAAGTATAAAATAGGGTTCATTCGTAACTACTCAGTATGTATAAAAGATTAAAATATCCTTCACGATATCAGTAGTTTGATGCTGTGCGGTTTCCGGTATCGATATTGATTGTGATGAATATCGATGCTGTGATAGTTCGATCGAAAAGCGGCGTCAGCGTTCGACCGAGCTCACGCCGAGGGCCGCCGCACTCCAAAGAGACTTCGCCTCATAGACTTTCCCTGAAGCACAGCTTCTTTGGAGTGCGGTGCTTCAGCACCGCTTTTTGACGTCACGGATTTTGATGCTGAAAATTTTCCGGATTATATGTGAATACTGCGACGCAGTTATCATTTCCGGTATCGGTATCGCTTTTCGATTTCACATCGGGATTTCTTCGATACCGAAACCGATACCGATAGCGATACCGATATTGATTGTGGTATTTGAAATCGCTATCGAGAAACATTTCTATAATTTGTCGTGATACAGATCAAAATGTTTATTAGATAGTGCCTGAATCTTAATTTGAAATTACTACTACAATTATCTAAGCATTGTGAATATTCTTAACATTTAATTTTAATCTCAAATTTAATATTGTACTTTCAGATGAAAAAAATTGCTATTACTTGCGGCGACCCGGCTGGTGTCGGTTTGGAAATCACTGAAAAGTGGATTAGTGAAAACCGTTCTGGGTTAAATAATATTGTCGCTATCGGTCCGCAACATTGGACTGAAAAACTTAAGAGTGAATTTGATATCGAAACAATTTCTGTTGGCTCAGAAAAATTTCAATTTGAGCCGGGCATTCCTTCTATTGAGGGATCTGAAATTGCGTACGAAGCCTTAGAGATTGCTTCTAGTGGAACTGTCGAAGGAAAATTTTCTTCTGTAGTTACAAATCCTATTAACAAATCTTGGATGCAAAAAGCCGGCTTTAAATTTCCCGGCCACACAGAATTTTTTGCCGATGCCTGGGGAGGGGATCCAACAATGGCTTTTATCGGTGATAAACTAAAAATTGCGTTAGTGACCTGGCATATTCCCTTGATGGATATTAAGGAAAATTTAACTGCAGATAAAATAAAATTGGCTGTGGAACGAGCATCATTATTGGCAAAAGCATATGGAATCAGCCAGCCTCGGATTGGCGTTTGCGGTCTAAATCCGCATGCCGGTGAAGAAGGAGTATTGGGTCGTGAAGAGTTGGAGATTATCAATCCTGTTCTTAATAATCTTCGATCTGAATTTCCCGGAGTTTCAAATGCACAACCCGGGGACACAATTTTCATGAGAGCTATTCGAAGAGAATATGATGTTGTTGTAGCACTTTACCATGATCAAGGATTGATTCCCTTAAAGACGATGTATTTTGATACTGCTGTAAATGTGACACTTGGGTTACCTTATATTAGAACTAGTCCTGATCATGGCACTGGTTTTGAAATTGTCGGAAAATCAATTGCCAGCCACAATAGTTTGGCGAATGCTATAACAATTGCCGGCAAATTAAGTAAATTCTTGGATATTTAACATTTACTGTTTAATAGTAATTTTTAAATTTAAAAAAATCTAAATATGGCTACAATTATAGAAATGCCCAAATTGAGTGACACCATGACTGTCGGTGTTCTGGTAAATTGGTTAAAAAAAGTTGGTGATCAAGTTGAGTCAGGTGACATTCTTGCTGAAGTTGAAACCGACAAGGCTACTATGGAATTAGAGAATTTTGACGAGGGTATTTTACTCACGCAATATGTGAAAGAAGGGGATAAAGTTCCAATTGGTGGAGCTATTTGTGCAATTGGTGAAGAAGGTGAGGAAATTCCTGACCCTAACCCTAAATCAAAGGCTACTAAAAATAATCAGAAAAAAACAAAGAATAGCGACAATATTTCTAAGGAAAATAAATCTGCAATTAAAGATACTGCTACTTTAGATAGTGTAAAAGAAAATGACTCTAAAATCAAAGCATCTCCACTAGCCAGAAAAATTGCTATTGAGCATAATATTCCATTGAATGCAATAAATGGCAGTGGCCCTGGAGGAAGAATTTTAAAAGAAGACATCCTTCACGCTGTTGAAGAAAGTCTATCTGCAGCAGCCGAAAAACCAGATGCAGTTCCGTTATCTGATACCAGTGTATTTTTTGCCAGAGAAGGTAAAAACATTCCTGTTTCAAATATGCGAGAGGTGATTGCCAGACGTTTGCTGGAATCTAAAAATACCATTCCCCATATTTATCTGGAAATTGAAATTGACGCAGAACCGATTCTCGAGGTGCGGGCAACACTCAATAAAAATCTAGCTGACCTTGCGCCTGAGAAAGGGGGTGCTAAATTGACTATTAATGATTTGATTATGAAAGGCTGTGCTGAATCATTGCGTAGAGTTCCAGCAGTAAATCGATCTTGGCAAGGGGATACGATAACGCAGCACCACAATGTCCATCTTGCATTTGCTGTTGCAGTTGAAGATGGTTTACTTACTCCGGTTATTCGTAACATTGATAATAAATCCTTGCGGCAGGTTAGTGCTGATGCGAAAGAACTAGCGGTTAAGGCAAAGAATAAAAAATTAACTCCTGATGAAATGCAGGGCAGTACTTTTACCGTCAGTAATTTGGGTATGTATGGTATCACAAGTTTTTACGGTATTATAAATCCGCCCAATGCCGCTTTGTTATCAATTGGTGCGGTTATCGTTAGACCTGTTGTCGATAAGCATAATAATATCGTTCCCGGTAAACGAATGACATTAGGACTTAGTGGTGATCATCGTGTAATTGATGGAGCTGCCGGTGCTCATTTTCTTGAAAATTTAAAAGAAATTCTTGAAGCACCTGCTTTGATGATGGTGTAGAATTAATTTTATGGTTATAGCAATTGCTATAAATATTCTATGCGGAAATTTATAGTGATAAACAATTTTCCATGGAATGCTATGACTCTATTTTAGTTCAACTATAGAGCGTTGCTTCAGCGCCGCTTTTTTTCGTTACGGTTCCAGATGCAGTAATTTAATAAAATTATAGTATCTGCCTATTAAGATTTTCAATTTTTTGGAAATTTATTTCTGTCAATATTATTAATAGTTGTTACAAAAAAATGTGCAGTAATAACTGCACATTTAAAAAAACTAATTATGTATCAATAATTAGTTTTTGCGTTTAATCATTAAAAATAACATCATTACTGTACCTGTGATAAAAGCATATGTTGACGGCTCAGGAACTGCTGTTAATTGGCCTCTGATAAGTCCGCTACCACTAAAAAAGTTAGGCGAATGAGCCTGTAAATACAGATTACCACTTACCAAGTCTCCAAGTACACTACTAATTCCAAAAGAATCTCCTGAATCTTTAGTTGCATCCCCGCCAAAGTTTTCATCTGCATCTGTCCATGAACCTGATAAAGAAGTCGTTGTATGTGTCATATCAGTGTCATCTTCTCTTGGTAATCCAAAAATATTCAATGCGTGTTGGCCATTGTCTGATACACCGCCTACATGTAAATGAAGAGCATGAATGACATTATCAGTCGTTTCATTTGACGGATCAGCTTCAGTCGTAAACGTTGTACCAAATAAATTAATAGTATAGGCTAACGATGGAACTGAATTGTCATAAGTGAAACTAGCAGTACCTGAGATACCAGAAGTACCTCCATCAAGTGCCGGATCTGGACCTGTGGTCGGCACAACAGCAGCAGTTGTCAAATTTATATTGTAATTAAAAATAGCCCCATTGAGGTTCAAACATGTTACTCCAATTATAGTCATGAGTAATAGACTTCTTTTTATATGATTCATTTTTATTCTCCTATATTGATTTTAATGATTTTGTGAATTTGATTTGGAAAATCAAAAATTAAAAAATTATTTAATTTCAGTCAAAGGATATACCAGAGGTGCGACAATTTGCCGCATTAGATTCAAAAATTTAATTCGATAAATATATAGTCAACTTTGACCAGGGTTTTAACTAAATTTCAAAAAACTTATTAAGCTTATTTATCTAATTTTCAATTTTTGATAACTGTATAATTATTCAGTTTATTAGTCCTGAAATTTAAAATACACGAAATCATTTATGGCAATCGCTATATTTTTCATCATTCAATGAATGAAATAAATATTACCAACACACATTTAAGTTATATAAATTAAACTTATCATCAGATGAAATTAACTTAAGCTTTTCGCATTTTGCTTGAGATAATAACATTCTGTCAAATGGGTCTTTATGATGCCATTGCATGGACACGATACCCAAACAATGCTTGGGCTCAATCTCTAACCAGGTAAACCGATTAATTTTACGTTCATTTTCTAATTTCTTTTCCCATCCCTTTTCTAAAATAAGTTTACCTTTTGATATCTTCAGACAAATTTCCCAAAAAGAAATTTTGCTGATATATATTTCATTGGTTTTCTCAGATAATATCGCAGTAACTTTTTTACTGAGTAATTCACTGTTTGCAACCGACCAGAGAAAAACATGCGTATCGATTAAATATTTTTTACTGCTACGTTTCATCAAAGTCGTCAATTTCGTCATTAAAATCTGCAGCCATATATTTAATTACACCACGTGCCCCGTCGAAACGCCGTTCCGGGTAAGCCGTTTCTATTGGGATAATTTTTGCAACCGGTTGTTTCCCTTTGGAAATCACGACCTCCTCACCGTGGATGGCATTCTGGATTAACTTTGATAGGTTAGTCTTTGCTTCATGTATGGTAACATTCATAATATACTAACTTAGCTAATAATTTAGCTAAGTCAAGTTATTGTGAGCTTATTCAGTTAGTTTTGAATTCATAGTAATTTAAACTTATAAATGCCCATCAATATGATATTCATTCTTTTTAATTGCGCAATAATTGAGATATCCTAACTTGTTAGATTATGGACTGGAAAGACTATATGCAGCGCGCTATTGAAAGCATTAATCGAGGCCAATACGAAAAAGCAATCGCCGACAACACAAAGGCTATCGAATTAAAGGAGGATGACGCTGATGTATTCTACAGCCGAGGTCTAGTTTATGAAAAACTAGGCCAATACGAAAAAGTCATCGCCGACTACACGAAGGCTATAGAATTAAAGGAGGATTACGATTTACCGTGGTTTGCTCTGGCATTTTTAGCTTTTGAAGCACAATCGTTGCAAGTATCAGTTTCAATTTCTTTTGGCGATTCCATTCGGTATTTTAATCGCGGTGTTCATTGTTTGCGTCGGAATAACAAGTTATTTCCAGCCTTATACATTAGTAGAACAATAAAACTTATGCAGCATTTTAATTGTCGTTACAACTTGTGGCAGTTTCTAAGTCAGTTTATACTAAAATCTGACCAGGATGTGGATAATGCATTTCTCGAGAGCATCCTGCCTGAATTTGAACAATTACGTCTTTGGGTGCTATTGATTTCAGATATGAAACAAAAAGAAAACAGATATTATTCTGCAGCACTGGCTCTATGGCTCGAAGCGCCTTGGCGCGCGGTGGAAATTTTTCAAGACTATGAAGACACCGGTGCATTTAAAATTCCTGCCATAGCTTACCGTTACTGGGCCGGATTGGATATGTTTTTCGATAAGGATAGTTTACTTCAGGAAGCAATAGAGGAACATTTGCAAAAAATTCCCAACCATAAAATACTTTCATCAACAGACCGTTACTATGCGGCGTTCTTATACTTTGAAGATACAGAATACGAACAAGCTCTCGAGCTTCTTATTGAAACCGAAACTTCTTTGCATATCCTTTACATGAGGGCTTGGATCAGTAGCCACCTCAATGATCAACAACATGCGATTACTTTACTTGAAGAGGCGTTAACTGCTGAGTGCGATGCCGTAGTTGTGGGTGACTCTGGTTTTCTAACCACACCGACTCAATGGCAGCCGCATGACTTTGATGAGAAAAGTACTGCAGCTATATTCATAAGCTGGATGCGAATCCATGAACTGCAGGAGTGTCATTTATGGGCTTGGAAAAATCGTCACCTCGTTGCTAAAAAGTGGAAGCATTTGGAAGAGATCTCAAGACAAACAATAAATAATAGTAATTGTGAGGTATGGGACAATTATTTGCTGACTGGTAAGTTGAGTATAGCTGGCATACAAAATAAAAAGCTGCTATTTGAAAAAAGTGATAGAAGTAAACGTCTGCAGTTATTAAAAGAATTAGAAAAATTTGTCTGGTGGCAAAACAATAATGAAATGCTAAAATCTGAAATTTCTTTTGCCGGAGAAATATATGAGATTTCCAAAGATGAAAAAAATACACATGTCCCGGTTTCCGCCTCTATATTTTTACGCGTTATGGAGGAGGTACTATCTAGAGACGCTGCAGTAAAACTCTTGGAATATGCCATTCTCGAGGAAATTTACAATCGTCGCAAACGCGGTTATGTCATAAGTGAAACGCGCGAAGCCACGTCAGTATTTACTCAGGTTGCTATCACTCAGGCCTTACTGCCAATGGGCTTCGACATAATTGGCGCCGGTGTAGCCACTCTCGGAATCCGGTATATATCCCGACGTTTGCAGGAGTGGATACTGAGTAATAGTATTGATGTTTTTCCCACCTACGAAATATTTCTAAAAAGACGTGAAGAATTTGAAGAAATTATTGAAAATCAGAAAGGAACCAATTAGTAATATCGCTACACGAAATTTTATGTTTTGAAATTGTTGTTGCGAGTTGTTTTTCTGCTGTTCAACCGCTCACTGAAAAATGGCAATCACTATTTACAAAAGTTGAAATAATTGAACGACTACTTTATCAATTTTCTACTTCTCAGCTTTAAATGTCAGTGTAATTGTAATCGGTTCATTATTAGGTGTTTTCCCGACCCGGCCAATTCTGCTGAATGCTGATAGTATTGAACTGTCGAACTCTCGATTTCCTGATGATTGAATTATCTTTGCACCTGTAACATGACCACTCTTGCTTACAGTGAATTTAACTTTTGTGCTTAGATTTGAGTGATAAGCTGCGTCAGGAATGAGCCATGATCGATTGATCTGTTCTCGAAGCATTGAAATATAGAGATCGAGTTCACGTTGGCTTATTTTGTTGGATCGTGAATTTTTATTGTTTTGATCCGGTTTGGAGAGTGAATTTAGCAGGATTTTTCTTACATCAGGTATGATTTCTGATTTTGGTTTTGTTTTTGATTTAGATACAGGCTTAGGTTTGGATTTTGTTTTAGGTTTTGGTTTACCATGATCATTAATAAAATCTTTATACGAAATTTTTTTTGGTTTCGGAATTACAGCTTGCTTAACTATTTTATTTTTTGGTTTTGCCTGTTCAGGTATTATTTTTGGAGTTTCTACAACTGTTGGGACTTCAATAATATCTACTTTTTGTGGAGCTTGATTTTGAGATTTTGCCACAAGCTCAAAAATATGTTCAGGTGTTTTTTGCTTCTCAGTGTTTATTAACAACCCAATTATTAATGCTGAAAAGACAAAAATATGTAATGCAAGTGATGTTATTAAGCCCTTACAGGATGTGGCATCTAATTTCAGTGCATCCATTGTTATTTCACTTTTGTATCTAGACTAATCTGGGTTAGGTTATTTTGTTTGATCAAATCTATCAACGTTATTACATTTTGATAAGGCAACCTACTATCGGCTCTGATTTCAATTACCGGCGGTAGAGTTTCTAGTGCAAGATTGCTCAGCAGCAGGTGAAGTTCATCCAGATCGACTTGTTTTTTCCCCCAATAGTAATCACCACCTGGATCAATCGATATAAGCTGAAATTTTGTATCCTTTTTATCCTGTTGAGGTTTCTGGGATTCAGCCGGTAAATCAATTTCAATTGCTTGTTCAAACAATGGTGTTGTGATCATGAAAATTATCAGAAGGGCAAATGCTAAATCGATTAAAGGTGTAACATTAATTTCACTTAAGGCGCTCAATCTTTCTTTTCTTCGGAATGTTCTCGCCATTTTTTTTACTGTTTTCTGTTATCCGGCTCTTAACTTTAATCTTGTCCGGTCTCACTGCATTCAATCTCTATTCGATCAGCCAGGCTGCTGGCAAAATTTTCCAGTTCAGTCATCATGATTTTAGTATGAGTTAATAGAAAGTTATAGCCAAAAACTGATGGGATAGCCACAACCAGTCCGGCGACAGTTGTCAGTAATGCGCCCGATACACCGGGTGCTAACATTTGAATATTAGCTCCGCTACCAACAGCGATTGATCCAAATGCATCCATCACTCCCCAAACGGTTCCAAGTAAACCTAGAAACGGTGCACCGGTGACAATTGATCCCAATAAAACCATCTTTGACTCATAGGTTATAGTTATAGCAGCTACTTCGCGTTGAATTGCATTTTCAACATGGTTTATTTGATTAATAGTGTTGGATGGATCACCTCTTGATTTATAATAAGATTTAGTCGCCTCGCTGAGAATATTTTTATAAGGTCCCTTCACACTTCGATTATCATTAGAAAGGTGTCTTAAAATCGAAGGTGTATTGCTCAGTTGATTTTCGAAATGTTTATTCAGAGATCGTAATCGGTTCAGGTCAAAATATTTTCCGATCATAACTGTCCATGCCAACAGACTAAATACAATTAGCAAAACGACAATTATTTTACCGGCAAAGTTTGATTGATTAAAATAAACAAAAATGTTGGCAAAAGTATTGAGTGAAGAAAATAAAAAGCTATATCCGAGAAATCCCATATAATAAATATAAGAACAAAATTGTCAGTGGTATGTTTCACTGCAAGATTAATATTTTATTGTAAGCAGAGAATTTAAAAATCAACAGTGAATAATTAGTAGGTAGAACTCGCTAATAAATTTATGGCAATATCTCGACAGGTCAACCTAAGGCACCAATTTGCTAGCTTTGATTGTGAGTGTCACAGTTGAGCTATCCCTATCCAAATTAATTTTAGTATTATTAATTTTTCGGAATTTTTTATACTACTCAGTTTTCTCGACAGATTTATTTTGTGCTCGGTATTGAATGTAAGCTGAAAAAGCTCCCAGTAAAATAGTGGCTATTTGATAATTGAATGAATGCATCAATCGATCCATCATCAGTTTGAGATTAAATACGGTCTCCCAGATACTATAGCCGCCAAAAAAATATCCGATTCCAAAGACCACACGATAGGCTCCAACAAAAGAGGTTAAAATTATGACGATATGTTTAGTTAATATTACAGACGCAATTCCACCGAGTAATCCAAAAAATATTAGAGCGACATTTGCCCAGGTCGAATCGATAAATGACACCAGGGTTCCCGACATGATAACTGCAAAGGTAAAACCAAGGACAAACATTCCACTCAGATAGATTGCGAATGAGACGATGCCGCCTGAAATTCCGCCTAGTATACAACCGACTAATAAGTAGACCGGATCATTATTAAAGGAGTAGACAATGAATATTCCCAACACGCAGCCATAGGCGATTCCAAGCAGAGTGATGGTTAATTTAAATAACCGCCAGCCCCAGAAGCAATCTGTCAGTCCCCATACTATTGCTGCGATATGAATGAGGTAGAGGACAATGTCTTTTGGGTCAGGTATATCCATTTGAATGTTTATCTAATTATCAGTAACAGAATAATCATTTATCGAGGTATTATTTAACCGCTACCGAATGAAATGACACATCAACGAATGAGCATAGCGAAAGAGAATAACAAGATTGCTAAGAACGCAAAGATATAAATATTAATTATTTATTATTATGGCCTATTCTCGTTCAATATTCTGTCACTAATTTACATATAATATTTTGTAGGATTAAAACATTTATTGACTTGTTCAGCCTGATTTGGCATGGCTGATCGCTTTTATGAAGAAAGATAAAAATAAACAGAGTAAGGTAAAAGGGGACGATCGCAACCTGGTGACAGTCGATGAAAATTTTCCAGAGGCAGATATCGAGGATAAATTTTATATGTTCCTGCAAAAATATCGTAATGCGATCATCTTTGTTATTGCAGTTTTGGCAATATCAACTGTCGGATATCAAACGGTTCTATATATAATTGCACAGCGTGATATTAAGCGACAAGAAGAATTTCAGGAATCTGTGGAAAACAATGACCTGTCCGCATTTATTGAAAATCATTCCGGCAGTAAATTATCTGGAGCTGCTTATTTAATTTTGGCGAATAAATATTATGCTGAAAAAAAATATAGTGAAGCTGCAGAAAATTATAAATTGGCCAGTGAAACAATCAAAGAATCCGCTGGTTTCAGTAGAGCACGTTTGGGATATGCAATTTCGATATATCAACAGAATAGTGTGTCAGATCCAATTGAAGCCTTAGTAAATGATCCGGGAATATTAGAATCTTCCCGAGCTGAAGCAGCCTATACGTTGGCAGTAATTTATTTAGGCAAAGGTGATTTAGTTTCTGCGGAAAAAGAAGTGCAAAGAATTAAGACTTTTGAAAACGCCGGTGTCTGGGAAAAACAAGCTGAGAAATTGAAGATTAAAATCGATAACGGCTGAGTTATTTCATTTATCTTCATACTCAATATCCCCTGCCAAATAATCGATTAAAGTTGTTGCCGTTTGAATGGTTGCTTGCATGACATTGTTAAGTCGGTTTCTTAAAATAAAATACGCTATCATTGCAGGTATTCCAATGACGAGTCCGGTTGCTGTTGTTATCAGTGCTTCGCCAATATCGCCAGCCAGTAACTCAGGTCTACCCATACCGCCTTTGGCAATTGTTTGAAAAGCACCAATCATGCCACTGACCGTTCCGAGCAGTCCAATCATAGGTGCAATTGCTGCGACTACATTGATATAGTTGATCCATTGTCCAACACTGTTTTCCTCCTTTTCTAAATTTTCAATTAAAGTTGTTTCAATCTTTGTCCTATTTGCATCTTTCATTTTTGGGCGAACTCTCCCCAATGCCGGAATAAGTGCAGAAGAAAGTATTGTCGGCTTTAATCTTAAAATTTCAATGCTGCTCTTTATGTCTCTGCTGCTCATTGATTGTGATAAGTTTTCTAAATTAGTTTTTGGGATGAACTTTTTTTGATCTGTTTCTATCCAACAATAAAATATTAAAAACAAAACTGCCAACGAACATATACCTAATGGTAGCATGCTCCAGCCGCCTTGTTGTATCATCGTAAAAAGATTTGTTGATCCTGATACTGCTATAATTTGATTCGAGTATAGTTGAGCATATAAAACTTTCTCAGTTATTAAAAATAATAGTGTTGTTATAATAATTTTATATTCTGTTTTCATTTTGCTTATTGGGTTATTCATTTAATTTTTCTGATATTTAAAATTTCTGCGTCGTTCATATTTTTATTCCTTTGTTCAGTAGAAATAGTGTTGTTCTGAGAGTTAGATTCATTTGAGATAGATTTACTAACGCTAGATTGTTGATTTATTATAGCATCGAATTTATTTCTGTAATCAGTTAGTTGAGGGATATCCGGCCACGGCAAATTTCTCTCATTCATTTCAAAAAATAGTCTTTTAGCTTTTTCGGGTTCATCTTTTTCCAGATAAATTGCTATGGCTAAACTATAACAATGCTCCAGATATTTTATTGGCATATAACTTGAGAATACTATAGGCTGAAGACAGAGCCAGAGTGCAGCATCTGGTTTTTTATTCTCAAAATTAATTTGTGCCAACACCCACCAACTAATGGCGTTTTCGATAACATTTTTTTTATGCAAAAGCTTTTTGGCTTGAATTGAAGCATCTTCGTAGAGATTTAATTGATAGTAGCAAAGCAATACTTGTGAATTAATTTCATCAATCATTGAATCACTTTTTAAGTGAGTTAAAAGATTGTCAGCTAAAGCAATCGCTCCGGTATAATTTTTTGTTTCTACTTGTGCACTTAGGAGTGTAAGAAATTCACTCAACTCATTTTCTTTAAATAAATCGAAGTATATGTAACGTTGCTTATAGAGATTTTCTAAAATATTTATGCATTCTTTAAAATCTCCATTCTCATATAAATCAGATGCTAAGATGAAATATTCATTGCCTGGAAATTCTGTTTTACTGATATCAATAGATTTAAAAGTAAATATAACTTCACCTTGATCTGCTACGGTATGGATACGAATAACTCCGGATGAAGTGCGGCTTATATTTCCACTAAAAGTTTTATTGTTGTGATTCGTTATTGTGACAGGTTGATTTAGCACTTTCGCAATATCGATACCAGTAGCAAAGATGTTCTGTTGTGAGAATACCAGAAGCAAATTTAGTATTAATATTGAGAGGAATGTTTTCATTATATTTAGTCTAAATAATTGTTATTTAATTTCAGCATTTAGCTGTAAAACTTCGGATAATCTATTAAATTCATTTTGGGCTATTGTATACGATTCATATTTCTTCAGCTGTTCCTGCTTTAGCATTTCAACAAGTGTCTCATAGGCTTTTTTTGATTCACCAAGCTTCTCTAAAAGTAAGGCACTTTCTAAATATGCATTCGACTGTATGTCTTGATGTGCCCTATATAAATTATAGACACGTTGGTAGTAGGCGATAGCCTTTTTGGGTTCGTCACTATTTTGATAGGCTTTTGCGATACCGCCAAGAGCCTCTGCACGGTATCTACTTTTTATTTTTTTTCTTTTAAGTAGATCTTCAAATATGTGAATCGAATCTTCATTTCTTTTTAGCTTCAAGAGTGTTGTGGCGTACATAAGTATAGCATCAATATTATTATTGAGGTGACTGAATTGATCATAAGACTGGCGTAGCCATATCAGTGCTTCTGTATGATTTTCATTATATAGATGTAATTTTGAAAGTCCAATGTAAGCTAAATTTCTATACCTTGAATTTGGAAATGCTTCCAATGATAATGTGAAATACTCTTTGGCTGAATTTAAATTTAGATTTACTTTTAATAATCCAATTTCACCAAGACATTGAGCATCAAGAGAGGCTAATGGAACGGTGTTTGATATTTTCAAAATTATACTCTCTGCCAAATCAACCTGATCAGATTTTTGATATCTTTTAGATAAATATAATTGAAGACGGCTATAGTAAATTAGATTTTTACTCTGTAACGCTTTTTGACTTTGAAACTCTAACCATTCATTAAAATATTTGAAATTCCCAAATGGATTAGAAATCTTTTTTAAAGAATTAGAATTATCAAATAAAAATTTCTTGTGATATTTTTCCAGAGTGCTGAGCGTAAATTCGATATGATCAGTCTCCAAATTATTTCCGTGTTCATTTAAGATTTTTATATACAGTGGAAAAGCAGAGTCTATCATATCAAGTTTTTCATAACTCCAGCCTAACCAATATAATGCCTCAGCAATTCTTGGAACATTATTTGAATTATTTTCTGCGATATAATTTTTAAAATGGTCGATTAATAAATTGTATTTCTCCAGTGACTGATAACATTTTCCTATTTGAAAAGATGCGTAAGTATAAAAGCGAACAACCTCTGGATTAACTTTAGTAAAAATTTTGATAGCTTCATGCAGTTGCCCTTTTCCCATTAGAATATCACCTAGTAGAATTTGTGATTCAATGTACCTGTGATGATCGGAGTATTTTTGCTGATATGACTTTATATTCTTTAAAGCTAAATTATAGTCACGCATCGTATAAAACAACGCAGCTTTTCGATAGAGAATTTCCGGATATAAATGATGACCTTTTGTGGTCTTAATCATTTCGTTAAGTTCATCCAGGCATTGTTGATAATTTTTTTCAAAAAATGAACTGAGTGCATGCCATAGTTGGGCGTTATGATATAAATTACCCTTTGGGAAATTTTCCTGATAATATTCAAATTCCAATCTGGATGGTTCGTATTTTTCAGCTAACATCAGATTAAAGCCTTTATTGAAAATCCATCTGCTTTTATGGATGTTATCTGGGTAGAGTGCTATTAACCCCGACAAAATTTCGACAGCCTCACGGTATTTTTTCTGTTCCTGAAATATTTCAGCCATTATTTGCAGTACTAATGGCCTAAATGCTGAATCAGGATTTTTTTTATTAAAATTTTTAGCCAGCGTAATAGCATCGTCCCATGATTTCATTGTCCGCGCCGTAACAATCCAACGATAGTGTGCTTCATTTTGTAGATCAATATTGTTGGATTCTGTTAACGTAAGATTTTCGAATATTAGCCAAGCCTCTTCTAGACGATTTACCATTAACATCGCCTGACCAAGTCTCATTTGTAATAACGGGGTATAGTCTTCCGAGCTTTTTAGATTTTCTAACTCTGTATTAAGTCGTTGGTAAACTCTCTTATAGTAATCGACTCGAAAAGAGTTTGAAAACTGGTTACCAGATTGGCTCTGATCGATATAATTTTTGATTTTCTGAATTCTTTGTCTTTGTGCAGTTATCAAGAGCTTTAAAGGAGTTGTCAGTCGATAGCATCGAATTGCATTTAAGTTGTCATTATCTTTTAAGAGAATGTTGCCCAATTTAAGAGCAGAAAAACTTAGTGCTGCAATATCGGGCATTTTGTTAACATCCCATTTTGTGTTTAACAATATATTCAGTGCTGCTTCTTGTTGGTTACCAGAAATTGAATATTGTAGTGCTTTGAGTCTGGCCTGCATCGGTAAGCTAAATTCTGTATTCGACTCATAAAGTGAATTGAGGAGATTAACACTTTGTACAAATTTTTTTTGTTGGTATAATATTTCTGCTCTTTCAATAACTGCAAGTGCTGCTTCAGGTAAATGTGCAAACACTTTTTCAAAAATTATAAATTGATCTACAGCTTTTTCCAGGTCATCGGTTTTCCTGTAGATTCGAGCTAAATTAAACATTACAAACGCCCTCTTGCTATCAGGCTCTTTGTAGGTGGTTAGAAATTTTTTGTAATATTCAATTGCTCTATATGGGTGTCCGGAAATTTGATATGTGTAGCCCATGACCGGCAACAATTTATTTTGAAATTTTGGGTTGTTGTACTCCGCTTCGTTACTAAAATTTTGATTAAGAAATTCAAATTGTTCGAACGCTCTTAAATAGTAACCAGAAATAAACAAGTGGGTAGCCTTTTGTACACATTCCCTAAATGTTTCTGTGATCAGGGTGTTTTTTTCTTTACAGATAGATATATTTGGCAGCAACACTGTTAATGCAATAACTACTGTCATTTCATTAGTGAAATGTAAGATTTTACGTTTGACTTGCAAGGCTAGGAAGTGGAAGAAACTTTATGCTTTATTACTATATTTAGGAATTATTTTATCTGATGATTTTATGATATAAATGTCAATAATACATCTAGATTTTAGTTTTGAAGAAATTATTATTCAAAAAAAATCCTATTATTTAGGTTTTACTCTATTTCATTTCTTCTACAAAATGGAATTATGATTAAAAAATTATTATATCTTGGGGTATTCTCAATAATACTGGTTATTGCGGTAATTTATTTTGCAGCAGAAAACATAATTGGTTATGTCACAGTAAAAGGTGTCGAAAAGTTTGCACCGGATATTCTCAAAACTGATGTTCAGTTAGACGAAGTTAATATTTCGTTGTTCAAAGGGAAGGGGACGATCAAAGATTTTGTGGTAGGAAATCCAGACGGTTTTAATGCGGATAAATCGATTCGAATTAACGAAGCTGAAATTGATATTGATGTTGGCACATTGATGTCTGATGTAATCGTAATTGAGCGTGTCTATGTCGATGGTGCTGAATTTGTTTATGAGAGAAAACTGACGACAAGTAATATCGATGTCATATTAGAAAACATTGCTGAGGCAACCGGTACTGAAGGTGAGGAAGAAGAAATCCCTGAACCTGTAGATGATGATGGGGAAGAAATAAAAATACAGATTAACGAACTGGTTTTTGAAAATGGAAAAGTTGCGTTGGCAATTGGTGGTAGAATTGTTTCTATACCATTACCAAATATATCAATAAATGATATTGGCAAAAAAGAAGGGGGCGTAACTCCGCAAAAAGCTGCTTACAAAATAATGGCTGTAGTTCTAAAACAAGTAAGTAAATCTGCTGTAAGTGAAATTGGTGGTGCACCCGTTGATGCAGTCAAAAATACAGTTAACGGTATTGGAAAAGAAATTAAGGGAATATTTAAAAAGAAAAATAAGTAGTCTGAGTTACTTTGGTAGAATAAATTAAATAATATTGTATTTGCCATAAGAAATTGGTTGATGTCGTTTTCAACTCGGTACCGAAAAGACTTTTTATTCAGATTACATGGGTGCTTTTGAAATCGATTTGAGACTACAATTCGGTATACTACTAACACGTTGGGCTCAATATGTACCATCTAATTAGGAAGTTTATAATGGCTGATGCTCTATTAACAGACAAGACAGATATTTGTAGATTATCTATATGATAAATATTTCCATAGCCCGAAGGGTTAATCTATACTAGCCCAGAGTGCCGCTCTGGGAATAATAATTAATCATGTGTGTCACAATCCCTCTAAAAAATTTATCTTTATATCCCCTTTAGTACATAAGATACTATATCACCCTTTCAGGGCTCGTTTATTTATAACTATTTCCCCCCAGGGCTTGTAACTCTTGGGCTGGTTTAGAGCTGCCTTACAGGCATATAGCATCTGCCATAAGAAATTTCCGATTAGATAGAATGTTCTGTACCCATTACGATTGTTTGTCTATTAAAATAAAATCGTTTAGCATTTCGCGAAAATTCTGTCTGGAAAAAGTCATGGATCGCCACGTCGCTCTGCTCCTCGCGATGACAAAGTAAAAACCGAAGCTGTCATTGCGAGCTCTGCGAATGCAGAGTGTGGCAATCTATCTGGCTTTCAATTTTTAATAACTGTATAATCATTCAGTTTATTGATCCTGAATTTTAAAATATACGAAAACATTTATGGCAAACGCTATAATAGATCACTCGAAAAGAGCTCAAAGAAATATTATTGTTTTACTTTGGCAGGATTTCGTTATTTTGCTAAATAGATATAGCATCCTAATATAAATTCGGCAGGTTTAGAAATAATAACACAATACAGAATCAAAAAATAATGTCGTTAATCTTCGCCTGGTAATTCTACAACAACGGTGCGATTACCAAACTGACTATAGCCATTACATTAATTAAGATATTCATGCTAGGTCCTGATGTATCTTTTAATGGGTCGCCAACTGTATCTCCAACAACGCAAGCTTTATGCGCTTCAGATCCTTTTCCGCCAAGGTTACCATTCTCAATATACTTTTTTGCATTGTCCCAGGCACCTCCTGCATTGGCCATGAATAGTGCTAATAAGACACAACCTAAAAGTGCACCTGCTAGCATACCACCCAGCATCTCCGGACCGAAAACAAAGCCGATAAATATGGGTGAAAATAACGCGATACATGATGGGATAATCATTCTTTTTAAAGCAGCTCTAGTAGCAATATCTACGCAGCGTTCTGCATCCGGTTGAGCCTCTCCCTTTAGTAAACCTGGGATTTCTCGAAACTGGCGTCTGATTTCAGCGATCATTTCAAATGCTGCATCACCTACTGCCGTCATTGTTACTGCGGCAACTAAGAATGGAATCATTCCGCCAAAAAACATACCTGCTAAAACTTTGGGGCTGCTTAATTCTAAAATAAAATCCGGATTTCCCTGCTTTACCGTGTTAACATACGCAGCAATTATTGCCAATGCTGCCAATCCTGCTGCGCCGATTGCAAATCCTTTTCCAATTGCGGCAGTGGTATTTCCAACTTCATCCAGTTCGTCAGTAATTTTTCTTGTATTTTCACTCATGCCTGCCATTTGAGCTATGCCGCCGGCGTTATCAGCAATTGGACCATAGGCATCGATAGCCATAGTTATTCCAACTGTTGCCAACATTCCTACTGCTGAAATAGCAACTCCGTATATGCCTGCCAAATAACTGGCAAAAAATATAATGCCTGCAAATATACATAATGGGATTGCAACCGAATAAAGTCCTACAGCTAAACCTGTTATCATTACAGTAGCCACTCCAGTTTCAGATGATTTAGCAATATCTCGTACTGGTTTGCCCGCAGTATAATATTCTGTTACTATGCCAATCAGCATGCCTCCGACTGCACCCATTAAGATACATGCCCATACTTTCCATGAGACACCTAAATATTGAGTCAGAAAATATGCACTGCCAATGAATAATATTGCTGATCCCATTGTTCCCCATCTTAGCGCTCCTAAGGGTTTTTGATTAGAAAACATTTTTACCAGATAAATTCCTATCAACGAACAGAGCAGTCCAACTGTTGTCAGAGCTAATGGTAGAAACATTAAATTATGCTGAGATGCTGAAATAAGATTCATAGATGGCATACTCATTGTTGCGGCAATTGCTATGCAGGCTATTTGCGCCCCACAATATGATTCAAAAATATCAGAACCCATACCGGCAATATCACCTACATTGTCACCTACATTGTCAGCTATCACACCTGGATTACGTGGATCATCTTCTGGGATTCCGGCTTCAACTTTACCCACCAGGTCAGCACCTACATCTGCAGCTTTGGTAAATATTCCACCACCGACTCTGAAAAATAAAGCAACTAATGATGCTCCCATTGCATATCCATGTAACACGTGTGCATCGTGTTCTGATTTTCCAAAAAATATAAATAATGTTCCTAGACCTAATAAGCCGACTGAAGCAACAGTTAAGCCCATTATTGATCCACCAAAAAACGCCACTTTAAGTGCTGATGCAGGATTTCCTTCACTAGCAGCATTGGCAGTGCGGACATTTGCTTTAGTAGCAGTATACATACCTACTAACCCGGCAAAGCTTGAGCTAAGTGCTCCAAGAAAAAATGACATGCTTTCAAATTTATCTTTAAAAAAAAGTAATGCACCTACGAGAATTATAAAGATACTCATAATCTTAAACTCCTCTTTTAGGAAGACCATGGCACCTTTGTGTATTTGATCGCCAATTTCCTTTACTTTTCCAGCTCCTCCAGAAATTCTGCAAATTTTATAAAATATTATTGAGGCCGCAACTAATCCTAAGATTCCGGCCAAAGGTGTAATAATATGAAGATTCATGATTTTTTGTTGAAATAAAAATGTTTGGGTTGGCTAAGTTATACTCTAGCTATTTTTAACCTGAATATTTATCAATAACGTTGCGTTTGAATAAATAAATTTATGACTTTGATTTCATTTTTAAATAAAGTTTATGAAAAATGGATTTTCGACTGATTGATGTCAATGCTTCTTATTGAGGAATTTAGTAAGAAAATAGAAGTTGGGAAATGAATACTCAAATATTGAGATTAAGCTATTTATAATTGATCATTTCTAGCAGATAATCTAAGTTGCAATGCACTATGTTATATTTGGTATTAAAAATTAGCGCGATCAACTTAGTTGAATAAACTCTGATTCCAATTATTTTTTATTCGATGATAGTCTCTAATTTTTCACCGGAAACATAACGATGTAATACGCTTGATATGAGCGTTTGATATGGCATACCGTATCGATTTGCTCGTCTTTGTAGTGATAATAGGTCTCTAGAGGATATTCGGATATTTATTCTCTTATCTTTATTTAGAGTATTTTTGGCGGCGATGATTAGATGCTCTTTTTCTTTTAGTGATGGTTTATGTGCCTGCGACAAAATTTCATCTTCGAGATCAATTATCTCTTTTTCATATTTATCCAATTTCATATTAATTTCCTTTCTTGAATCGCTTAGTTTGTTTTCTACTTGGTATTATCGTCTTTAAATACTTTTTCTTTTCTGAATCTATATATGGGACTATATAAACATAATCATCAACTTGAACGTACATAATCTTTTGATTTGGATAATTAATTTTATTTGGATGATCAGCAACTAGTAAAACATCACCTTTTTCAATGTGAAATATTATATCCTGAAACCCAATGCCTCTCTCATTTCTAAGTTTTGCATCTTTTTCATCAGACCAGTCATACATTTCAAGAATTTATTAATTGTGTGCCGAATGTCAACGAATTGTCTCAGATTATTTATTTGTGAAATTAAAATTCATAAAAGCTATGCCACAAAATTTTATTAAATTTAATTAGTCGAAACATGTTGCCAATTTTTAGTGCAATAAAAATTATTACATTTATAAGCACAAAAAAGTAAAGTAGGCATCCTTATTTAAAAATATGCTTGATTCAGTTAAATTGCATTTTTTAAAGTGGAACTCATAACTTGGTCTGGCTATAATGACCGAGCTAGAATTTGAGAGATAACTCACTCATTATTAATAATTTAAATTGGAGGAAAGCTTATTAAGACTACAAAATCATCAACATTAACTGAAAATAATCAGACTGGAAATCCTTTAATAAATGGGACTGTACCTTCGCCCTTGTACAATTTAGACCATGAACATGATGGATGCGGGGTTGGCTTCATTGCGAATGTAAATGGTGAACGCTCCTATTCAATATTAGATCGAGCTATTACTGGGCTTAAAAATCTAGCTCATCGTGGTGCTATTGATGCTGATGCTGTAACGGGTGACGGTGCCGGAATTATTACACAAATTCCGTACAAGCTCATTAGAGAGTTTCTCGAGTCAAAGAACAAAAAATTATATAATAATGATGATCTTGGGGTAGCTGTCGTATTTTTACCCTTAAACAATGATTATGAGCAAGCTAGGGCAAAGCACAATATTGAAGAATCCATCAAGTCTGAAGGGCTTAATTTTTTAACCTGGAGAGAGGTTCCAATCGATGAAACATGTTTGGGGAAAAAAGCTGAACTAACTCGACCTAAGATTCTGCAAGCATTATTTGCTAGAAATTCAGATGATGATGCCGTCACATTTGAAAGAAAATGTTTTCTGGTAATGAAAACAGCAGAAAAGAAGGCAATTAGCGATAATTTAAAAGATTTCTATATTGTTAGCTGTTCAAGTAAGACTATCACTTATAAAGGATTACTTAATGCTCCACAAGTGCGTAAATTTTTTCTCGACCTGAGATCAGATAAATTTGAAACGGCATTTGTGATTTTTCATCAAAGATTTGCCACAAATACATTTCCTGACTGGACCAGGGCGCAGCCGTATCGAATGTTAGCTCATAATGGTGAAATAAACACTATACGAGGGAACAGGAATTTAATGCGTGCCAGAGAGTATTCAACTTCTCATGGTGTTTGGGGTGATCGCTACTCAGATCTACAACCATTTATTCAGACTGATATGTCTGATTCAGCTAGTTTTGATAATGCCTTTCATTTGATTAACGTAGGGGGGCGCTCTTGTATTCATGCGATATCAATGATGATGCCGTGTGCTTGGGAAAAGGGAAATCATTACTCTGAAGAAGCTCGAAATTTTTTCCGTTATCACTCTACAGTCATTGAGCCTTGGGATGGACCAGCAGCTATAGTTTTTACTGATGGTAGATATATTGGTGCTGCGCTTGATCGTAATGGACTGCGGCCAATGCGCTATAAAGTTTATGAAGACGGCACGGTTATTATTGCATCAGAAGTTGGTGTTATTCCTGAGTGGGGGTCACCTATTGTTAAAAATGGACGGTTAGGTCCAGGCAGAACAGTTGCTATAGATCTTCAAGAAAAAATGATTTATGACGATCCTGATGTTAAAGATTATATTGGATCAGTGCATGACTATGGCAGTTGGTGCTCGAAGTATTTATGTAATCTTCATGAAATTTCCGAGGAATCAAAACAGTTTGATAAGTTTACAATAAATAAAGAAAAAATTGATCCGTATCAAATCGCATTTGGCTATGATCTCGATGAGCGTGAAATAGTTCTTGCGCCAATGGCTAAAACAGGAGCCGAGCCAATTGGTTCTATGGGAGATGATACACCTCTTGCAGTTCTGTCGAGGCGTCCACGATTGCTTTACACATATGCGAAGCAGCTTTTTGCACAAGTAACTAATCCGGCAATAGATCCAATCAGGGAAACTTTAGTTATGTCTCTTAATATGTATTTAGGAGGTAGAATTGGTTTATTTGAAGAGATGCCGGAACATCGAAAAATCATTGCGTTAGAGACCCCGATATTATTTGAGAATGAATTTAATAAATTATTCAAAATAGATTTTTTAACGGATAAGATTGTTAAACTCGATGTGACGTTTGATTCATCTAAAGGACCAGATGCAATGGAGCCGGCAATTAATGAATTAAGACGAAAAGCCCATGATGCTGTTGAAGTAAATGGAGCACTTGTTATCGTTTTATCAGATCGGAATATTTCGCAAAATAAAGTTGCCATTCCAATGTTGTTAGCGGTGGGGGCAATTCATCAGGAATTAGTGCGCGCCGGATTGAGATTAAAAGCAGATATTGTATGTGATACAGGTGAAGCGCGTGATGTCCATCAGATGGCTTGTTTATTAGGTTTTGGTGCTAACGCTATATTTCCTTATCTGGCTTATGATGTTATAAAATTTTTGGTTAGTGATAATAAAGAACTGGAAGGTCTCAATAATGATACTGCAATTCTTAACTATCGAAAAGCTCTGGAAAAAGGACTTTTAAAAATAATGTCCAAAATGGGAATCAGTACACTTTTCAGTTATCGAGGTGCACAAATTTTTGAGTTTATTGGGTTGAGCGATAAGTTAGTCGAAGAATGTTTTTTTGGATCACCCTCACCAATTGGTGGGATTTCATATCGTCTCATTGCTGATGAATCACTTCGTCGTCATCTACGTGCATTCCCGGAAACCGGTGAAAGCGATGTAGAAGTTGTAGCTGAAGGTTATTACAAAGTAATTAAAAGAGGAGATGGAGAGTTCCATAGCTGGAATCCAAAAGTGGTTGCCGGGATGAATCGATTTGTTAAAAAACCTGGTGACATAGATGCATATAATAATTTTAAAAAGGTTAGCGAAGAACATACTCCTGTAACGATAAAAGATTTATTGAAAATTCGGTATCCTGATAATGATATTTCGTTAGATGATGTTGAGCCGATTGAAGATATTAGGCGTCGATTTACCACTGCGGGTATGTCACTTGGAGCGTTATCTCCAGAAGCACATGAGTGCCTGGCGATTGCCATGAATCGTATTGGAGGTAAATCTAATTCCGGTGAGGGCGGTGAAGATCCTGAACGTTTTAATCCTAGACCTAACGGAGATCATGCGAGCAGTGCTATCAAGCAAATTGCCAGTGGGCGATTCGGTCTAACAGCAGAATATTTAGCTAATGCAAAGGAATTGGAAATTAAAATTGCACAAGGTGCAAAACCAGGTGAAGGAGGGCAACTTCCCGGACATAAAGTTTCTGAAATGATTGCCCGTCTGCGTTACAGTGTTCCTGGTGTAACTTTGATATCACCTCCGCCGCATCACGATATTTATTCAATTGAAGATTTGGCTCAATTAATTTTTGACCTAAAAGAAGTTAATCCGCGGGCAAAAGTTTGTGTGAAGCTGGTATCGTGTTCCGGTATCGGAACAATTGCGACTGGGGTAGCAAAAGCTTATGCTGACGTTATTCTTATTTCAGGTCATGATGGTGGTACAGGTGCAAGTCCGGTTTCATCTATCAAAAATGCAGGTTCTGCCTGGGAAATAGGATTGTCAGAAGTTCATCAAATTCTTATGATGAATGACTTACGCGGACGCGTTACTCTTAGAACCGATGGAGGTTTGAAAACAGGACGTGATATTATTATTGCCGCAATTCTTGGAGCAGAAGAATATAATTTTGGTACTGCAGCGATGATTGCAGCTAGTTGCGCCATGTTTAGAGTATGCCATCTAAATACTTGTCCAGTAGGAGTAGCGACACAACGTGAGGATTTACGTGGAAAATTTAAAGGTAAACCAGAAAACGTTATTAATTTTTTCAATGCTGTCGCTGAAGATGTTCGTCGACACCTTTCAAAATTAGGGTTTCGAACAATTGATGAAATTATAGGACGCACTGAATTACTTGAACAAATTTATGATCCTGGAAATGCTAAATCGAAGATGATAAATTTTAAGGGTATTTTGCACAATCCAGATCCATCCGGTAATATGGATAGATATCATACTCGCAATCGAAACGATCGTTTTGGCAATGATGGTTCTTTGGACGACGAGATATTACAAGAAGTTAAAGATGTCATTCAACAGAAGGTCAAAAATTTTAAGGGTTCCTATAAAATTAAAAATACTAACCGCGATGTAGGTACTCATATTTCTGGAGAAATTGCATATTTGTTGGGGAATCGTGTTTTATCGCCGGGTGCTATTGATTTAACATTTACAGGCAGTGCCGGACAAAGTTTTGGTACATTTTTAGTACAAGGTTTACGCTTAAATTTGTTAGGTGATTCTAACGATTATGTGGGTAAAGGCATGAATGCCGGCGAAATTATTGTTCGACCACGTGAATGTGATGAATTTGTCTGGCATGAAAATATTATAATAGGAAATACTTGTTTATATGGTGCGACTGGTGGATATCTTTTTGCAGCAGGCAGAGCGGGTGAGAGATTTGCCGTTCGAAATTCTGGTGCAACGTCTGTCGTTGCAGGTGTGGGTGATCATGGCTGTGAATACATGACTGGTGGTTGTGTTGTAATTCTGGGACGTACTGGAAGAAATTTTGGAGCTGGTATGAGTGGTGGAACTGTCTTTGTCTATGATGATGAGGATAAGTTTGATACTCGCTACAATCCGGAGATGATTGATATTGAAAGAATAGATCAATCTGATGAGAGCGAATCTGTTAGAAAATTAGTTGATCTTCATTTTCAACTAACGACTGATCCTAGAGCAAAAGAGTTACTGGACAATTGGCATGATGCATTGAGTAAATTTTGGAAAGTGGTTCCGAAACCATCATCACCGGGTGCTGCTAAATTTGAATTTAAATTTGGTTTAGATCTACAAGCTATTGCAGTATAATAATTTTTTGTCACAGATTGAACACTACCGAGAAACTAGTTTCGACACCTCAACGAGCCTACCTTAAATTTAAGAATTATTATTTTCACTCACGGCATCACTTAATTTTTGTAGAAATTTATAACTGTACAATCCTGTTTTGTGTCCATCACTAAATACAAAGCGTATCGCATAACTACCTACGATTTCCCAATCTAAAACTGTAACACCTGGAAACTCTTTGTTCACTTGTCCGCCATGAATATTTCCGAGAATATCGACTTCACCCATATTTTCTGCACTCGGTGAGCAAGCCCTCAAGATTTCCATATTAAAATAGTCTTCGCGATCGTCATGCCAGAGTAACGCGATTTCATTGCCAATTATTTGTATGTTTTTAGGTGAATGGATCTTTTGAATCATGAAAACTGGAATATAGATATGAAATGTATTTTCAACTAATTTAGTGGTGTCCACCAAACAGTCTATAACTTATAATATTTTTGTATTTATTGTAGGGCCTCCGCGACTCGACTGAGCTCGCCGTAGTCTTGTCGGAGTGCCTTTAATTGCTGAGTCTACGGACAAGGCATCGAACAAGTTCGAGCCCTACAAATATAATTTGATAACATGATATTTAGGGACATATAGATCCGTTACTAGTTTTATTGCATTAATAACTATGATATTAAGTTATATTATTTATGACGACCACCACTAGATATCTTTTTATTATTAGTGTGTAGTTACAGTAAAAGTGATATTGACAATATTGGCTAAACACACTAGTAGCTTCATTTAAACAACATAACATAGAGTATATTATAATGGCTGATTCGTACCCCAAAGAACCCCTGGCTATAACAGGCATGGCTTGCCGTCTTCCCGGAGGAGTTAATAATCCCGATGAATTTTGGAATTTACTGTATAACGGCGTAGATGCTATATCAGAAGTTCCTGAAGATCGTTGGAAGCACGATATTTTTTATGAAAAAACTCATGGAAAACCTGTGGTCAACGACAATTATTCTTCCCTATTTGACGACAACTATAATTCCCTAGTACGGGGCAAAGGTGATGCTATCGCTTTTATTCATTTTATTTGTTAATATTTATTGGTGATCGCTTTCGGTAAAGCTACTTTTTTCTC
>JAJFLR010000070.1 GCA_021772565.1 Opitutales bacterium
GACTCAAAGTACCCTGAAAAATCAACGCGATCTACTCGTAAAAATTGCGGATAAAGCCTTATTAAAAACAATACTGCGTTACAATATTGAGAAAAATCAGGCCGATCAAAAACGCACCTTTTATTATGATCCGCACACCAAACATTATACCGGTATGGCCAAAATATTAAAAGGCTGGTGTCCCAAGATACGATTTGCCGACAAAGTAATGCACACAGACTTTATTCATACCCTGGAAGGCTTTCCGATATTTTTTAACATAACCGACAATTATGAAACCATGCGCGAACGCTTTATCCCTAACGTCGAGGCATTTATCGAACTGATCAAGTTGCCCCCAAACGATAAAATCACACTCATAGTCGATCGTGAAATTGCCGCACAGTGGCTCTACCAAAAAATCATCGACCATCCACAACTCGAACTGGTCAGTTGGGAAAAAAACTTCAAGCCCGAGACCTACGACTTTGAACCCTACGAAGGAGAACTGACATTCGATCGCTGTATTAATAACGCCCAAACACTACGCACTTATACTCTGCGCTATCGACATCAGCCATGGAAGAAAAACCCGAAAATACAACAATGGTTAGTCGAAGCAACCAACCCCAAAATGAGAAGTATAAAAGTAAGTGTGCTCACCACCGATATGCAAGCTTGCGCCGAACAAATACTCGTACCAATATTTAAAAGATGGACTCAGGAAAACGACTTTAAATACCTTGGCAAACACTACGGCATAGACGCCATCACAACCTACAAAAAAATGTCATTCGAGAAAATAGCCAGGTATCTCAAAGAAAAAGAAGAATGCACCGGCGAGTATAAAGCCTGCCAAGTGCATAAAAGTAACTGCACCAAAGAACTCAAAAAACTACTACTCGAAGAACACCGCAACCCGGGACGAAGTGCCAAACGCCAAAAGCGGATCAACGAATTAGACATCGAACTAAAAAAGCTAGAAAAGCAAATGGAAGAAACTGCAAGTAAAAGTTCCCGGCTACAACGGCTGATTGAAGAAAACTACGAACGACTCGAAACACGAACAAAAGAAATAATGGATGCGATCAAAATGACCGGTCGCAATAGTTTTTACCAGGCAATGGAACCCTTTAAAAAAGCCTACAACAATTATCGAGACGATCATGATTACTATAGGCTACTGACCCAAAGCGATGGGATACTCATAGAAAGGGAAAACGAAGTCGAAGCGCATTTAATGCCAAAAGCAAATCTAAGCCCCTCAATGCAATTGCTAATGCGCGAATATCTTGAAGAAGTAAATACCAAAGCTTTAACAATGCCCGATGGCACAGGACGCAAAATAATCTTTCGACTAGGAGATAAATCGGGATTTAAACTTGCGATTGTAAATCAAAAATAACGTTCTGAATACTGAGGTCTGATACTTACTCAACAATTAGTAATTATAAATTTTACGAATTTATGAGTCTTATGTGGTTTCACCTATCTGTGGTAAAAATTACTCAGGATTAACTTTAAGCTAATCCTCGATCACTTCTATTGATAAAATCAATAACTTGTTTTGCCACTTTGAAATTGGCCAAGTCACTCTCATTTAATTTTTCCAGAGCTTGTGTGCGATTGTAACCCTCACGGTAGAGGATCTTAAATATTTTTCGCGCGTTATTAATATCGTCCTCAGTAAAATTATTTCGCTGCATGCCAACTTTGTTTATTGATTTTACTTCAGCAGGATTTCCATCACCGATCATGTATGGCGGGATATCTTGA
Source organism: Opitutales bacterium (assembly GCA_021772565.1). Classification (GTDB taxonomy): domain Bacteria; phylum Verrucomicrobiota; class Verrucomicrobiia; order Opitutales; family JAJFLR01; genus JAJFLR01. The sequence goes on from JAJFLR010000070.1 coordinate 1,756, forward strand.
ACAACTTTTGCGCAGCCACCTAAAAATGAAAAATATCCGAGTCGGCAAAATTGATGTATCGCTGTGAACCCACCGATAGAAACATGATCCTCAACTTCTACATGCCCGGCAAGTGTAGCGTTATTACTCATGATGATATGGTTGCCGACAATACAATCATGTGCGATATGTGTGTAAGACAAAAATAAATTTTCGGATCCGATAGTTGTGACTTCTTTGTCATTAGTCGCACAATGGACAGTGGAAAATTCTCGAAAAATATTTTTGTCACCGATGATCAACCCGGGATTGCCGCCGGTAAATTTTGTGTCCTGAGTTTTTCCCCCAATATATGAATAGGGATGGAATTCGTTGTCGCTGCCCGTCGTAGTGTTGCCATCAACAATTGCGTGATGATGAACAATAGAATTTTCTCCAAGAGATACATCCTTACCAATATAGGCATAGGCGCCAATGGATGTGTTTTTGCCAAGTTGCGCACCTTCTTCAATAATTGCGGTAGCATGAATATTTTCTGACACAACTTTTAGATTCTAAAATTTAACTGTTTTCTGCTGCATCTAGGAGAGTAAACATTAATTCAGCAGATGAAACAACTTTGTCATTCACCTTACAATCGGCTTCAGCAACAGCCAGTTTATTGCCGCGGACTTTTGTCAATTTAACACTGATGATAAGCTGATCACCAGGTGTAACTGCCTGCCTAAATTTCACTTTATTGCAGCTCATAAAAAAAGCTACTTTGCCTTCGGAAGAAATTTGCCTTAACATTAAAACACCGGCGGCCTGTGCCATTGCTTCAATTTGCAACACACCGGGCATTACCGGTAATCCCGGAAAGTGACCCTGGAAGTAAGGCTCGTTGTAAGTAACATTTTTTAAAGCGGTTAGCTCTAAGTTTTCATTAATGTCGAGAACACGATCGATAAGTAAAAATGGATAATTGTGCGGAAGAATATCGAGGATGCGTTTGATATCGAGTGAAGTTTCTTCCGGCGCTACTATTTTCAGATCTTTTTTTGCGGATTTTTTCGGCGATTTTTTAGATCCCAGAGTTGCTTCAAAAATTTCTTTGCTCAATTTATAATTGAGAGCGTGTCCCGGTCTAACTGCTACAATATGTGCTTTTAACGGAAGTCCTAACAAAACAATATCGCCAATAATATCTAAAATTTTATGGCGAACAAATTCGTCTTTAAACCGGAGTCCTTCTTTCGACATAATTTGATCCCCTTTAATAACTATTGCCGAATCAAGACTGCCGCCGCGAATTTTTCCCAATTTTAGAAGTTCTTCAATATCTTCATAAATCGTAAATGTCCGAGCAGACGCGATATCGTTCATATAAGTTTCAGGGTCTATTTCAATTGATAGATGTTGGGTATGAATTCCTCTGTCATCTGCCGACGTGCAAGTAATTTTTAAACCATCATAGGGTAGGGCAACCATCGACCGTGTATCTTCAGTTATAGAAATTGGGGTTTCCAATGTGATAAATTTTCGCTCTTTATCCTGCTCAACCGGTTCCGCTTCTTTGATCATTTCGACAAAGCCTTTTGCTGAGCCATCTAAAATTGGCGGTTCGCTCGAATCCATTTCAATTACTGCATTGTCGATCCCGCATCCATGCAAAGCACTGAGAACGTGTTCAATAGTATGAATTTTAGTATATCCTGTAGAAATATCCGTACTGCGAACAAGGTCTGTAACTAAATCGAGTGTCGGTTTAATTTCGGGTTTTCCATACAAATCAATTCTTTTAAAAGTATAACCTGAGTCAACAGCAGCAGGCTTTATAGTAAGTTTTACTTCCTGGCCGGTATGAAGAGATTTTCCGTGAATTGATGCTTCACGTAGTAATGTTCGTTGTTTCATAAATTAATTTTTATTCAAATCACCCTATGGCAATCAGCCATTTTGTAAAGCGCGGAAAATTGATATAATTTGTGCCGTATGATGACCTTACTTCTTTAAATAATCTTCAATTATTTTCACTACAGCTGCAGAATCTGTTAACTCTATACCCTTAAACGAAATTTCTCCTCTGCCAAATTTTTCGTGAAAAGTTATTAAGCTATCATTTTGAAAATGAGAAGCATAAGCAGCGTGACAACCTCCTCCACATGCTTCCAAAAAAATTCGTTCAATGGTGACCGCATTACTTGTCAGTTTATCCAAAAGATATTCGAATTTAATTTTTTCAGCATTACGGCATTGTAGTGCGATGGCTCCCTGCCCTGTTGCAGGCACCATTTCTTCAGTTGACAGTTCTCTAAATTTTAGGCCTGGCCAAGATTTCAATCCCAGACGATTGAGGCCGGCAGCTGCAAGAATTGTAGCGTCGGCATAACCTTCAACAATTTTTTTGAGTCGTGTTTCGACGTTGCCACGAATTTCAATCCACTCAGTATTTGGAAACAATAATTTTCCCTGATCTCGGCGCCGCGGACTGCCGGATGCTATGACTTTTGGTTCTTTGCAACTCTCAGAAATAACTAATACGTCATTGACAGATTCGCGCGGTAAGTAGCCAGCAATAGCCAAAGCTTTATCGAAAGAAGTTGGCAAATCTTTTGCACTGTGTATAGCGATGTCCGCATCATTGTTTATCAAAGCTAGTTCTAATTCTTTAGTAAAAAGTCCTTTACCACCTTTTTTTTCCAAAGACCAATCGCGCTGGCGATCACCGGTTGTCGTCACTGGAATAATTTCAAATTCAGTATCAGTTAATTGATTGCGCAGAAACTTAATCGTTAAATCAGTTTGCTCCAATGCTAATTTGCTTTTGCGAGTAACGATTCGAATTTTTTTCATTACTACATTGAGATTAATATTAATACTTATGGTGCAACGCATCTTTTTCATACACAAAAAAAATACAAGCCAATAAATAGCTTGTATTTTCTTTGTGATGGTTAATGAGAAAAATTAAATTCTAGATTTAGCTGAAAATCCAATTACTAGTAATCCTACTAACATCAGAATAATTGTTGAAGGTTCTGGAATTGCAGTAATATCATCTATTTCTAAAGTTGCACTGAGTGTAGCACCACGGTTGCTTGGTGTGGACGAAGATAAAATTCTTAATGAGCCAACATTGCTCATTACTGAATTAAACGTACCTGAGCCGGAAACACTTGTTAAATCTGATTCTGTAATTGGAAATGAAATCTTTGTCCAATCACTGCCTGCGTTTATATCAATACTATTTGTTGAAGAAAACCAATTGCCACCTTGGGCACTAGTAGTTGTTCCAAATGCTAACCTTAAATTAAATTGTGAACTACTCGGATTTTTGACATAAGCTGATATACTTTGAATTCCAGCATTTAAATAATTTCCCCTCCACTGATTGTCATTGAAAATAATCATTTTGCCAGATGCATTCGCGGCATCTGCAACATATCGTAGAAATGCGTCTCCTGTACCGGCATCACCACCATTTGAAATATTTACCGGTCCACCGCTTTGGCCAATTCTCCAACCTTCGGTAGTTGAATTTTGAAAGTTATCTATCTGCCCAATAAATAGCGTAGCAACATTTGCCTGAAGAGATATATTTAAAACTAATGCGAAACTTCCTAATAATAAAAAAAATTTTCGAGGGATCATTATTATAGTATGCTAAATAATCTAAAACTTTATCCCTAAAATCTATTTTGATGACTTTCGTATAGCAAGTTTTACTGCAATAACTAGTGCAAAAATTAATGCATAGTGCGATGGTTCTGGAACTGCAACAGCATTAACAGTTACATTATCAATGCCTAATGTGCCGGTTCCGTTTTCTCCTTGAGAATCTGGGGTACCTGAATCAAAACGGAATAAAAACCTGCTTAAATTTGAGGTAAGATTAGAGTAAGTATCAGTACCAAGGACACGAGTTAAATCACTTTCTAATATCGAAAATACATAATTACGCCAAACTCCATCGTCGACCACCGTATTTGCAACAGTTGATGTCCATCTGTCACTATTAGTTTGGCCAGTTAAAGCCATTCTGATTTCTAGAACACCTTCGCCACTTGGCCGCATCATATCGACAGAAATATTATTTACGTCAGAACTGATTGTCCCGGCAAATGCTGCAGTAAAGGCAGAAATTCTAGGTGCTGGAGATATTGATAAAAAGCGAGTTGATCCTGTCGGTCCACCAGCGGTATTTGTCGTATTATTTTTCGGAGGCGTCCAGTTTTGCTGGGTTCCATCTTCAAAATCATTGAGCAATCCAACGATTAAATCCGCCTTTAATAGCGGTAGTGAAAAAATAGTTATCAGTGTAAATAGAAGGTTAGTTTTCATGTAGTTTACAAAAATTAATTTTACAACTCATGTCAAGATGAAATCAGAAAATTTGGTCTCTAATTACTTAAAAAAAACTTTTTCGTTTTAATGATTGCATCATGTAATTTATCAACTTCTTCCCTCGAGTTGTATAAACTGAAAGAGGCGCGTGCTGTTCCCGAAATTCCAAATTGCCTCATTAAGGGTTGTGCGCAATGATGTCCGGCTCGAATTGCTATTCCATCCTGATCGAGAAATGTGCCTATATCATGCGGATGAATGCTATCGAGCAAAAAAGAAATCACTCCCGACTTATTGGGCGATGTCCCTACAATATGCAAACCATCAATTGAATTCAAACTTTCCGTGGCATATGACAACAAGTCGTTCTCATATTTCATCAGTGTGGCTCTATCAAAATTACCTAAAAAGTTGAGTGCTTTCTCAAGACCGATAACTCCACTGATATGAGGTGTTCCGGCTTCAAATTTTTCCGGGATTTTTTTGTAAGTAGTTTTTTCAAAAGTAACTTTTTGAATCATATCTCCGCCGCCCTGATAAGGCGGCATCGCATCTAACCATTTTTCTTTACCGTATAAAATGCCTATACCTGTCGGGCCAAAAACTTTGTGGCCGGAAAAAACAAAGAAGTCGCAATCCAGTGCTGTGATATCAATCGGAAAATGCGGGACTGACTGTGCCCCATCTACAAGCACCGGAATGTCAAAAGTGTGAGCTTTTTCGATTATTTTTTTAATCGGATTGATTGTTCCCAAAGCATTAGAGACATGCACAACAGATACCAGGCGAGTTTTTTCGCTGAGTAATTTTTCAAAAGCTGTATAATCTAAAACGCCTTTGTCATCAACTGGTACAACTTTCAACATCCCGCCAAATTCTTCACAAGCAAGTTGCCATGGGACAATGTTGGCATGGTGTTCCATGGCTGTAATTAAAATTTCATCTCCTGGATTGATAAATTTCCGGCCAAAAGAATGGGCCACCAAATTAATCGCTTCTGTTCCACCTCGTACAAAAATTACTTCCCGCGATGAAGGGGCGTTGATAAAATTTGCAATATTTATTCGGGCACTCTCATAAGCTTCTGTCGCCTTTTCGCTTAAATGATGAACACCACGGTGAATATTGGAATTGATCTGAGTGTAATATCGATTAATCGAATCAATGACTTCCAATGGCTTTTGTGTCGTAGCAGCATTGTCGAGGTATACTAGAGGCTGACCATTTACCGTTTGATGTAAAATTGGAAATTTTTCACGTACAGATTCTACATCAAATTCACTATTAGTTCTTTTAATATCATTCATCTAACTAAAACAGTTCATCTCCAAATTGACATGAGTCAAGATATCACTGAGTTTTCAAATTTAGGAGGGAATTAAATATTGAGGTAATTTAATATCACAAATCTATCTTCTAACTTATACAACTAGTGGTGGTCGTCATAAATAATATAACTTAATATCATAGTTATTAATGCAATAAAACTAGTAACGGATCTATATGTCCCTAAATATCATGTTATCAAATTATATTTGTAGGGCTCGAACTTGTTCGATGCCTTGTC
>JAJFLR010000008.1 GCA_021772565.1 Opitutales bacterium
AAAATGTTTAATTCAGCTCGCTATCAGCATGGTGAAGCCGTGCGGTTATCGGTATCGGTATCGAATGATCGATTGCGATACCGATAACCGTTTCACTGATACCGATAAATATCATTTTTTTAATTGTCCTAAGTAATTACATATTTTAAAAGTAATCTAAACAGAAAGTCTATACATATTGATCCTGAGCTAGGCAAAGGGATTTATTCCTAACTTAAAGAAATCGTAATTTTTCAATGTAGGGCCTCCTCTCTCAATGACAATTTTCCATCACCTATCAAATTGCTGTACTTCACAAGCGATGGCTTTACCAAAAGTGTATCTCTGTTTCAATTTAGCATCTATGTGGATTGCGTTCTCCTCAACGGTTTTTTGGACTTTGGCATTAAATGTATTCATAGTAACGTTTTAATTGACTAATCTATAATATATCGTGTTGATACAGTAAATACTGTCTAGTTGTGAGTTGAAATCTAAAGTGCTTGAAATAGTGTAACTGAAAAATGATAATCCTAATTATGAGCACCAAGTTTGTAGGAATTTCTGGATATTTGATAAAGTTATGAACCAAACTCCTGAAGAACTGGCAAGAGACAACATTGATAAGCAGTTGATTGCTTGTGGCTGGTTGATTCAGAGCATTAAGCAGGTAAATCTACATGCCGGTTGCGGTGTTGTAGTAAAGGAATACTTAACCGATGTCGGTCCCGCTGACTATGTTTTATTTGTCGATGGCAACCCGTGCGGTATAATTGAAGCTAAGCGTGAAGAAGAAGGTCACCGTCTTACTGTTCACGAAGGTCAAGCTGAAGATTACGCTTCTGCAAAACTAAAGCATCTAAAAAATGAGCCTCTGCCATTTGTTTATATTAGCACTGGAGAAGTTACAAAGTTTACCGACTTTACAGATTTTAAACCTAGAGCAAGAGTGGTTTTCAGTTTTCACCGCCCTGAAACTTTGAGTGGCTGGTTGAAAAAAGATAAGTCACTTCGAAAAAGATTTTTTGATTTACCTGTATTGCATACAGACGGTTTGCGTGAATGTCAGATAACTGCCATCAATAATTTAGACGTTTCTTTTAAGGAAAACCGGCCAAGAGCATTGATACAAATGGCGACCGGCTCCGGGAAAACTTTTACCGCCATTACTTTCATTTATCGTTTGCTGAAATTTGCAAAAGCCAAACGGGTTTTATTTTTGGTGGATACAAAAAACCTTGGCATGCAAGCCGAACAGGAATTTATGTCTTTTGTGCCGAATGATGACAATCGAAAATTTACAGAGTTGTATGCGGTTCAGCGTTTAAAATCAAGCTATGTTGCGACTGACAGCCAGGTTTGTATCAGCACTATTCAACGTTTGTATTCCATTTTAAAAGGAACTGAATTAGACGAAAGCGCCGAAGAAGAAAATCCGTACGAACGTAAATGGCATCCCAAAGAAATTCCACCGATTGAATACGATGAAAAAATGCCGATAGAGTTTTTTGACTTTGTTGTTATTGATGAATGCCACCGCAGCATTTACAATCTCTGGAAACAAGTGCTGGAATATTACGATGCTTTTGAAATTGGTTTAACTGCCACACCCGACAATCGAACCATTGGTTACTTCGAGCAAAATCTAGTGAGTGAATATTCGCATGAAATGGCGGTGGCTGATAATGTTAATGTTGGTTACAAAGTCTTTACCATCGATACCAAAGTTACCCAACAAGGAGCAACACTTTGGCAGGGCGAATACATTGAGCACCGCGAACGCTTGAGTCGCAGGAAACGCATGCAACTACAGGACGAAGATGAGAACTATTCGAAAAAACAGTTGGATAAAGATGTCGTCAATCCCAATCAAATTAGAACCATCATCCGTACCTTCAAAGAGCATTTACCTGAAATTTTTAAAGAACGTTATGATAAAGACGGAAACTTTGAAGTTCCTAAAACCTTGATCTTTGCCAAAACCGACAGCCATTGTAACGACATCATAGATATCGTCAGAGAAGAATTTGCCGAAGAAAATAAATTCTGCAAAAAAATAACGTATAAGACTAAGGAAGACCCTAAAACGGTTTTGGCGCAATTCAGGAATGACTACCATCCGCGTATTGCCGTTACAGTGGATATGATTGCGACAGGTACGGATATAAAACCGTTGGAATGTTTGCTTTTCATGCGCGACGTAAAAAGCAAAAATTATTTTGAACAAATGAAAGGTCGCGGTACGCGAATTATTGATTTGGATGAATTAAGGAAAGTGACGCCTACGGCCAAATTTACCAAAGACCATTTTGTAATAGTAGATGCCATCGGTGTAAGCAAAAGCCTGAAAACTGATAGTCGGCCATTGGAGAAAAAGCCGGGTGTTCCGCTAAAAGATTTATTACAAGCGGTTGCGGTAGGCGCTAGAGATGAAGAACTGTTCACCTCATTAGCCAGCCGACTGACCCGATTGGACAAACAGATAACTGAAAAGCAGAAAAAACAATTTACCGAAAAAGCAGACGGCAAAAATATTTCACAGGTAGTGAAAGAATTATTGAACGCTTTTAACCCGGATGTGCTTGAGAATATTGAAAGCAAAATAAGAATTGAAAAAAAGGGTGCAGCGCCGGTTGAGATTGATGCCGCTATAAAAATTGAAACCGAAAAATTACAGAACGAAGCGGCCAAGGTTTTTACAGGCGAATTGAACGAATACGTTGAAAATGTTCGCAAAGCACTCGAACAGCGCATCGACTTCGCCAACCCCGATGAAGTAACCAAAGTAGGTTGGGATGAAGAAAACAAAGACAAGGCAACTGAACTGATAAAAGGTTTTAGCGAATGGATGCAGCAAAACAAAAACGAACTGACAGCCTTACAGATTTTCTACAATCAGCCATATCGCAGGCGCGAACTCACTTACACGATGATAAAAGAAGTGTTGGAAAAACTAAAACACGATAAACCCATATTTGCCCCGATGCATGTGTGGCGAGCGTATGAAGCATTGGAACAATGCAACGGCTCACCACGCAACGAACTCACCGCCATCGTTTCGCTCATTCGTAAAGTAAGCGGATTGGACCACACACTTACGACTTACGATAAAACGGTGGATAAGAATTTTCAGGATTGGGTATTTAAAAAACAAGCCGGCGCCATCAAGTTTAACGAAGAACAAATGCAATGGCTGCGCATGATAAAGGATTATGTAACCAACAGTTTTCATATCGATAAAGACGATTTTGATTTAAACCCCTTTAACGCAAAAGGCGGATTAGGAAAAATGTGGCAATTGTTTGACGAAAAGACAGACGAAATTATTAATGAATTAAATGAGACGTTGGCGGCTTAGAATGACAGAACAAGAACAAAATAAAATTGTAGAACGATTGCTTAAACTCCCTAAAGAGTGTGAGTGGGTAGAGTTTAAGCTTAACTTAAAATCTGAAGAAGAAATTGGAAAATACATTTCGGCATTAAGTAACGGTGCTTATTTGCAGAATGAACCTTTTGGTTATTTGGTTTTTGGGATAAATAATTCTCTTTCAATAGAAGGGACAACCTTTTGTCCATTACAACATAAAATAGGCAATGAGGAATTAGAACATTGGTTATTGCAAAGAGTATCGCCACGAGTTGAGATGCAAATTTTTGAAATAACATATCACGAAAAGAAATTAGTCATTTTTCAAATACAAGCGGCAAACGGACAACCAACTTGCTTTTCACATTGCGATTATATCAGAGTTGGAAGTATCACACGTCCATTAAAAGATTTTCCAGAAAAAGAGCGTAAAATATGGGCAAATAAACCAAGAGGGATTTTTGAAAACGGAGTTGCTATTGAAGTTGAATCTGAATCAGATGTTATAAAATTATTGGATACCCAATGTTATTTCGACCTTTTAAAAACGCCATACCCAAGCAATCGTGATGCAGTAATTGAAAAATTTATTTCCGAAAAGTTTATCAAACGCTATCACGGTGGATATGTAATTACCAATTTGGGTGCTTTGTTGTTTGCAAAAAATTTAGCTGAGTTTGAATCCCTGACTTATCGAGCTCCTCGTGTAATTCACTACAAAGGAAAAAACAAATTAGAAACAATGCGAGACAAAGACGGTAAGTTTGGCTATGCTCTCGGTTTTTATCGACTAATAAAATACATCAATTCCCAATTGCCAAGCAATGAAGTAATAGGTGTGGCATTGAGAGAAACTAAATTAATGTATCCCGAAATAGCCGTAAGAGAATTAGTGGCCAATGCATTGGTGCATCAAGATTTTTGCGAAAAAGGTTCTTCGCCCATGATAGAAATTTATAATGATAGAATTGAGATTTCCAATCCGGGACTTCCGCTTATTCCAACCGATCGTTTTATTGATGAATATCAATCGCGCAACGAATTACTTTCATCTGTAATGCGAAGATTGGGTGTTTGCGAAAAAAAAGGCAGTGGTATAGACAAAGTTGTTTTTAATATTGAGCTGTATCAATTACCTGCGTACGACGTACAGTTGCAAGAGAAGCACACCAAGGTAATTTTGTATGCCTATCAGAAGTTTAGCGATATGGATAAAAAGGACAGGATTAGAGCTTGTTACCAACATGCCTGTTTAAAATACATTACCAACGATAAAATGACTAACCAAAGTTTAAGAAAACGACTTGCTATTGACGAAAAAAATTACCCTATGGTTTCAAAAATTTTTAGAGAAACTTTAGATGCAGGATTAATTAAAGAGAGCGATCCTAATAATATTTCCAAAAAACTTTCAAGCTATATTCCGATATGGGCATAATCTTATGTAACGGCTATGTAACTGAAAGCCCTTTCCTGAAACTTAAACACTTGATAATCAACATTGTTTTATGTAACGGCTATGTAACTAAAGCAGGTATCGGGTATAAAGTCTTATTTGACTGAAAGAGAAAAATGAGTGTAGTAAAAGATATACCAAAGCATTGGGAAGTGAAGAAGTTGGGGGACGAATGTAAATGTGTTACTGGAACGACACCACCAAAAAATGATGCAAAAAATTATGGGAACGACATTCCATTTGTAAAGCCACCACAATTATTCGACAAACCTATTGATGATGCACATGAAAAACTTTCTAAAAAAGGTTCAAATTTAGCAAGGATTCTACCAATAAACTCGATTTTGGTAACTTGCATTGGCAACCTGGGTAGAACTGCTATAAATAAAATTCCAGTTGCATTTAATCAACAGATAAATGCAATTATTCCATCAGTAAACTTAGATGGAAAATTTCTATTTTATCAGGCACAATCACCAGATTTCAAAAATCAATTAGAAAGTTTGTCTGCTGCAACAACAGTGGCTATTGTGAACAAAGGAAAATTTGAAACTATAAAAATTAATTTTCCGCTACTCCCAGAACAACAAGCCATCGTAGCCAAAATAGAAGAACTGCTCAGCGATTTAGACAACGGCAAACAACAACTGCAAACCGCTCAGCAGCAATTAAAAATTTACCGACAAAGTTTGTTGAAATGGGCGTTTGAAGGAAAACTCACCAATAAAGATGTGAAAAATGGTGAATTGCCGAAGGGCTGGAAATGGGTGAAGTTGGGAGAGATTTGCCCAAATGTTGAGTATGGCTCTGCTACAAAATCAAAAAAAGTTGGTAAAGTTCCTGTTTTGAGAATGGGTAACATTCAGAAAGGAAGATTTGATTGGAACGATTTAGTTTTTACTGACAATGATGAAGAAATCAATAAATATTTATTGAAAAAGAACGATGTTCTGTTCAATCGAACTAATAGTGCTGAATGGGTTGGAAAGACTGCAATTTATAAAGGTGAAAGACCAGCTATTTTTGCAGGTTATTTAATCCGAATAAATAGAATTGAAAAATTAATTGATGCAGATTATCTGACCTATTATTTAAATACTCACGCAGCAAAACAATATGGAAATACAGTTAGGAGTTTCGGGGTTAATCAATCAAATATTAATGGAACTAAACTTAAAGCGTATCCAATTCCACTTCCACCACTCAAAGAACAACACCACATCGTCAAAGAACTAGAAAGCAAACTAACCGTCTGCGATAAAATAGAAGAAACCATCAGCCAAAGTTTGCAACAGGCCGAAACGCTACGACAGAGTATATTAAAGAAAGCCTTTAGCGGTGAGTTAGTAAAAAATCATGTTTCATGAATTATGAGTAAGCGCAAAAAACCAATTGTCCCCAATAACAGTTTTACAGAAATACTGCTTTATACCACACCCGATGGTAAAGTTAAAGTAGAGATATTTTTGCGAGATGAAAGTTTATGGCTAACGCAAAAAAAAATGGGAGACCTTTTTGGTGTCGGGATTCCGGCAATAAGTAAACATCTTAAAAACATCTTTGAAACTGGAGAATTGCTTGAAGATTCAGTTATTTCCATTTTGGAAACAACTGCTGAAGACGGGAAAAAATATTCGACTAAATTTTATAACCTCGACGCTATTATTTCCGTTGGCTACAGGGTAAATTCCAGTCAGGCAACGTACTTCCGCATCTGGGCTACACAAATTCTCCGTGAATATATTATTAAGGGTTTTGCTAGAATATTATTGAACCATGCTGCAGAGCAGCAAAATGTTTATAGCAACCAAAAATACACCACCACATCAAGCTCCGTAGGAGCGAAATGTTTATAGAATCCGTAGGAGAGGAGCGACAAAAAATGGCAAACACCTATACACAATTATATTTTCACATTGTATTTGCCGTAAAAGGCAGAACAAATCTTATCTCTATAAAATGGAAGGAAGAATTGTATAAATACATTACCGGCATCATCACCAATAAAAACCAGAAACTCATTGCGATAAACGGAATGCCCGATCATATTCATTTGTTGACTGGAATGAAACCGGATGGATGCCTATCTGACTTAGTTCGAGATATAAAAGCAAATTCATCCAAATTTATTAATGAAAAGAAATGGGTGGTTGGGAAATTTGAATGGCAGCAAGGTTTCGGCGCTTTTACGTTAGGGCATTCTCAATTGGATGTTATTGGTAGTTACATTAAAAATCAGCAGCAACATCATAAAACGAAATCGTTTAGAGAGGAATACATTGAATTTTTAAAACGATATGAAATTGATTACAAAACAGAATATATTTTTGATGATAATTAATGTCGCTCCTACGGAGCTAGATTTATTCTCAACCAATTTTCTATAAACATAACGCACCTCTGGTGCTGAAAGAAATGAAATGAGTAAAAACTAAACATAACGCACCTCCATTACTGAAAGAATTTATGAGCAAAAACACATTGAGTATCGTAAGCAAAGTTTGGAGTTTCTGCAATCCCCTGCGCGATGTTGGCGTTGGTTATGGCGATTATCTGGAGCAGCTTACCTATTTGCTTTTCTTGAAAATGGCTGACGAATACAGTAAGCCGCCGCATAACCGCAAACTAAACATCCCTAAAAAATTCAATTGGGAAAGCCTGACAGTGAAAAAAGGTGCTGAGCTAGATTTGCACTACGCAACCTTGCTTCGTGAGTTAAGCACGCAAAAAGGGATATTGGGTCAAATATTTACCAAGAGCCAAAATAAAATTCAAGACCCGGCAATGCTGGCGAAAATCATTGATATGATTGATAGCGAGCAATGGCTGGTATTAGGCGTTGATGTTAAAGGCGATATTTATGAGAGTTTACTGGAAAAAAATGCCCAGGATGTAAAAAGCGGCGCCGGGCAATATTTCACCCCGCGTCCATTGATTAAAGCAATGGTGGAATGTGTTCAACCCCAGCCGAAGAAAACTATTGCCGACCCCGCATGTGGTACGGGCGGTTTCTTTTTGGCAGCCTACGATTATTTGGTTTCAAATAATAAATTGGATAAAGCCCAAAACAAATTTATTAAACTCAAAACTTTTTTCGGTAATGAAATAGTAGCAGGAACAAGGCGGATGGCTTTGATGAATTTGTTTCTACACAATATTGGCGATATTGACAGCGACAACTTTATTTCACCAGCCGATTCGTTGATAGCAGCTTCGCCCGTAACTTATGATTATGTTTTGGCTAATCCGCCATTCGGTAAAAAGAGCAGCCAAACATTTACCAATGACGAAGGCGAACAGGAGAAAGAAGATTTAACTTATAATCGTCAGGATTTTTGGGCAACCACAAGCAACAAACAGTTAAACTTTGTGCAGCACATTCGAACAATGTTGAAAACAACCGGACTTGCTGCCGTTGTTGTCCCGGACAACGTATTATTTGAAGGCGGCGCTGGTGAAACGGTTCGTAAAAAACTATTGGAAACTACAGACCTGCATACCATTTTAAGATTACCCACCGGTATATTTTATGCACAAGGAGTAAAAGCCAACGTTATATTCTTTGACAACAAACCGGCGAGTAAAGACCCCTGGACAAAGGAGGTCTGGGTCTATGATTACCGTACGAATATTCACCACACCTTGAAGAAAAATCCATTAAACATGGAAGTTTTAAAAGACTTTATTGCCTGTTTCAACCCAACTAACAGACACAAACGCAAAGAAACTTTTAATGCTAAGAAAAAGCCGGAAGGTCGCTGGAGAAAGTTTACTTACAAAAAAATTATTGCCAGAGATAAAACTAGTTTGGACATTACCTGGCTCAAAGATAAATCACTGGCAGACCTCGACAACCTGCCTGACCCGGATGTGATCGCTGAAGATATTATTGAAAACCTGGAATTCGGATTGGAAAGTTTCAGAGAAATTGTGAAGACATTGAATCTGAAATAGAAAAATCTTCTCAATTCATCGGCGCCGAAATAAATCCTGTAGTTATAAAATATCGCATATACCGCTCCAAAACTTCCAACTGACTCGGCACTGTTACTCCGCTGGCATCGACCAGTTTTTGAAAATTTGAACGATCGCTTGTAGGAAATCGAACTTGATCTTCTTCAAGAGCACGAATGAAATCAACATAAGGAAATAATGAATTGTTTCTTAACTTTTCAGCACCTTGACTGATTAATTCTCTTTTCCAAACGTCCCATGGCAGTGCCCGCATCGGGTAGCCAAAATCTTGAAACCACTTTATATAATCTTCAACCATTGTTGGTTCAGGATGCAGGGTGAAATATGCCTGATTTAAATTTTTTGGATCTTTGGCTGAGTGAACAATTACCTTAGTTAAAAAATCAACCGGCACTACTTCCCAGGTCGTATTGAGTAACGGCCAGCTTCCTAGTTGAATACAGCCTTTGTAATAAGAAGATAAAAATTCATCAACTTTGTGATACTCCCCTGTTGATCCGATGCCGCCAACCATTCCAGGGCGATAAATTGCAGTTGGGATTCCGCGTTCTTTTAGGCCGATATAGGCCATTTTATCCGCAACATGTTTGGCTTGTTCATAACCGTTTAATAATCCTTCGACATGTTCGAGTCGGTTATCTTCAAGAACAACGTCATCCAATCCGTAACCGGTCGACATAATCACACCCAATGTAGAAATAAAATGAAAGGCAATCGGTTTTGGTTTTGCGGTAACGGCTAAACGCATCATTGTTTCAATAGCATCAACATGCGCAGCTTTCAAACGTTGATACGGAAAGACAAAATTTACCCAGGCGCCGCTGTGAAAAATTGTATCAATATTATTGGCAAGTTCAGTGAAGGCTTTTTCGCTCATACCCAGCCACGGTTCTGTCAATTCTCCCAAGGTAATATCCAATCTGTCATGAAAATTATCATTCCAGATTTTATAGCGACTCAGGTTTTTTTGAATACGTTCTCTGGCTTCGGTTTCAGTTGCTGCTCGAACCAGACAATTAACTTTAACGTCAGTTTGCAAAAAAAGCTCTGACAAAATAAATGCTCCAAGATATCCAGTTGCCCCAGTTAGGAAAACATTTTTCATCGGTATGTCATAAGTTTTCACATCGTATCCTTCGTTACGAATATCTTCAGCGACACTTCCCTCATCTTCCAAAGAAAATTGATCTGTAACTAATTGTGGCTTGCGACCGGCTTTAACATCTTCGATCGCCTGGCAGAGCATTGCCACGGTTGGTTCAGGGATATTGATCAATGATATCGAATCAGGTATACCGAGTTCCCACATTCTGGCAAAGGCTTCTGCCGCTCTTAACGAGTCGCCGCCCAACTCAAAAAAACTGTCGTAGATTCCTACTTTATCGATGCCTAGAATATCGCACCAGATTGATGCAATTTTTTTATGCCAGGCTGTGCGGGGTGCAATGTATTTAGTCTCTAAGTTTCCTCGTTTTAATTTTGTACCAACCCTTATTTCATGGATGACTGAATTGACATCACCTTGTATCTTGGCAATTTCATCGAGTACTTTTTTGCTCTTAGTGACTAGATTCTTATCTGATTGAATAATCGGTGGGTCACTTGTTTTGCTCTCTACTTGATGTTCGACAATTGAGTTTTTTAAAATTGTTTCTGCCTCTTCCGGCGTAAATTTGATTTCGTCAAATTCACAATCTACAGTTATGAAAGATTTTCCTAAACTTTTAAAAAAATCATGAACCGGTTTATTTTTTTCACTTTTTCGGAATCTTAGTGATATAGACTCTAAATTTTTTTCTATGGCAACTTTGCTCAAGTACCGCACCATAGTTTGCTCAACTTGTTTAGCTAATACTCGACAGCTCATCAAAAAAGTTTCGCAAGTTAATTGTGATTCATCAAATTGAACAATCAATAGTCCGACAAATCCGTAATCGCCAAAGCGGTCTTTTACTTTTACCGTATAGATCTCGCGATTTTCTGATGTAATAATTTTTGCAATATCAGATTCGCTTCGTCGGATCGTAGTCGCATTAAACTGATTTGTGCGATGGGTTAACTGTGCGGCTCGTGTAATATCATCTGTTTCTAATTTATTTATTTTTGTTTCTACGTTTAGGGTATCAATAAAATCTTGAAAGCTACTTACAGTTGCCCGCAACTTTTCTCGTTGCTGATTTTGCTTATACATTTCACTGCGTTGACGATCTTCGTCAGTCAGTCGAAGTGAATCGAATGCCCAATGATGTTTGAAATATCCGGCAACCAAATTTTCAGCTTCAGGAAATTGAATGGTCAGGATTTCAGCAATTGATTGAGATACTTCTTCGCATTCAGCCGCGTTGTCATCAATAAAAATAAAACTGTCTAGTCCAAGTTGTAATTCATCAGCTAGTTCAATAAGATTTTGTGATTTGCGATTCCAATTTATTTTAAACAGAACAATATCATCTTTGCTCAGTAGCATATCAGAGTTTTTTTCAAAAACTTCCCACACATCATTTTCATTATTTTTACTGCAGAGACAGATGATTTTTCCCTGATCTTTTTGTTGAAGTATAAATTTTTGGAAATGTTTAAAATTTTCTGTTACTTCAACATTTGTCGCACCCACTTCACCGCAGACTCCTTTCCACAATGTGTTGTCGCAATCAAGGACAATTACTTTATACGGGTCATTGAGTGTAGAATATATTCTACGCGCAAGTGCCATGCCCATGGCACTGAAATATTCCGGTGAAAAAGGAATATGACCAATTTGGTCTCTTGCCTCATCAAAAATTCTTCTCAAACTATAATCGTTACTTAATGATTTAAAATTCAAGCAATGCAAATTGCTTAAAGATTTACTGTATGAAAAAATTTCTTCATCCAACTTATCTAAATATTCTGATAATCCTAATTTTCGAACTGAGGTGTTTGTATGTGGACAAAATACTAAGAGTGTTTGATTAGATTTTTGAGTGGAATATTGCCCGAGTAATTGCAAAAATTCTTCAACAGTCTCTCTAGCTTTTTCTTTGCTTACGGTTTCTTTTTCAAATCTAAACCAATCTTCAATTCGAAATAGAATTACATTTATGCTTGTTGGGTTTTTTGTCAGTGAGCTAGCAGGATTTATCAACTCCTGAAAAATTTGATTATACGGTGAGAATGAAATCTTCGGAGCCAACGGAAACATTTTTAGCCAATACTGTAATGATTCCTCAATCGGTTCTGAAGTGAAACTAGCGCAAATATTTATTTCAATGGGGGTTCCTTGATCAGCTTTTCGCTTGAGATGGTTTGCATGCATCACCGCCAGTTGCTTGCAGAAATCGTTTAGGCTTTTGTATTCGTAAATCAACGCAGACTCAATTTCGATACCACCGAGTAAGTCCTCAAGTTCACCAGCCATACGAACAACATTCATTGAGTCCATTGCTAGCTCTTCCAGTGACTGTTCAAGGGTTACTTCACTCGGGTCCAGTAAAATTTTTTCTCCGATATATTTGCACAACCACTCAGCAATCTCTTCAAAATTAAGTGCTTCCATAGTTTTTTTGATTAATAAAAAATTTCATAACTATGTAAAAATTTTTTTGTTAATCGAAGACATAGAAATAATTTATAAATTAGCATCACTTGGTTTCGACTGGGGAGTAGCGTTTTATCAGGACTACTTATCTTTTTTCCTTTTTCCTATTTGTTCTCGAAGAAAAATCAAATCCAGTTTGTCTTTCTCTCTATAAGTCTGTTTCATTTTCCAAAGAAGTTCCAAATCTGCAAATGGGATTTTCACGCCTTCAATAGTGATTTCAATAACTGAATTTTTCGCTTCTGTATATTCTACGCCACAGGCACTTTTCATCAAATCTATTACAATTTCATCGGCAACTCTAACGACGATGTATTTTTCTATCTCTCCTTCTTTTATTTCAGCAGCAGCTTTATCTGGTAGATAGAGCAGTGCTTTAATCAGTTTATTCTCATTTTCAGTCGTGGTATTAACTAGTAAATCAATATCTTCAGTGGCTCTCAAATAACCATGTTGAATAATCGCCATACCACCGATGATGATATATTCGACATTATTCTTATTAAGACTTTTGCATAGTTTTAAAAAATCCTCCTTAGTTGGAGGTCTTGATTCTAACGACTCATTATTTTCAGATTCCATTTTTCCTTTTCCTCAAAAGTTGCAAACCTGAAGACGCCTTTTGGATGGAATGGCTTGTTCCTTCTGAGTGCAATAGCAAGCTTTTGTAAATTATCGGCTCGTACAATATTCCCTCTAGATGATTTTCTTTTTCCTACTGTTTTCATATAACATATTATCTGTCTGATTTAAATTACGGCTATAGTAAATTAGACTGTCAAATTAATAAAGTAATTCTTTTCAGGTTTAACATATCGTAATTTTACTTATTCAACTAGATCAATTTACTAAGATCGGTCAATTTAAGATAAGCAGTAAAAAGATTTTTCTTAGATAGAAAAATCTTTTGCACAGGTACACAGTAAGCAAATTATAAAAATAGTATTTTTTGTTTTACTTGGTAAGTCTTAAACTTGCCAGCCTATTTAAACTAATGCCAGATTCTGCTGCATCTATTGTTAATTGCCTATGGACTTCAGGGGGAACTCTGACAATAAACTTACCACTAAAATTTTTGCATGATAGCGGTTCGGGTAGTTTCTCCTTATTTCGAATCATATCTGTGACAACTTCTGCTATTGTTTTTCTGATTCCACGCAGAGCGGTTTCCGGAGTTTTAGCCAGCCAACTGAGACTAGGAAATTCAGCACATAATCCAATGTACTCAAAATCTTCGTCCGACCATGTAACGCGATATGTATATTTATCATTATTTATTTTCATTCTCTGTCTCCATTCTTTCTAATTGAATCGCACTTCCAAATAATTTAATTTTCCAAGTGTCATTTGTTGCTAAATTTTTTCGAAGGCGTATTTGACCTGAGTTTAAAGGCACTCTTCGAATATATCTAGTTGTTTCAAGAATTGTTTTTTGAACACCATCTTTTTTACGATATGGAATTTTACCCGGTGCAGGTCTTCGAGTAATATAAGCTTGATTCGTATGAGAAAGAATTCTTGTAACGTCAGATTGAGTAGGCAGTGCCTTTTTCCCTCGTACAAATGGTGTTAGAATTGCTAAAGGGGCAGGCACAATCATTTGCTTCCAAACAGCAGGATTGTCACCATTACTGGATCCATGATGAGGAACTTTAAATACACCAGCTTTCTTATTGGATACAGAATTACTTTGTACTATTATACTCCATCCGGTTGCAGAGTCGTTAGTTTCTTCCAAGTCTGCACCAAGTAAAATCGATTCATTCCCAATATTAATTGATAAAACAATAGAACTATGGTTTGGATTTGCTGATGGAATTTTTTGACTATCGTATTTTTGGGGAAATGCTTTAGCAAATAAGTTGATCGCATTAGTTATGCTTTTATCAGAAGGAGACTTTGCTTCTATCTTTACAGCATAATTATCTTCTATTGTATCGGAAAATATAGTACGGCCTTCAATTGCCCAAACAGGTTGTTTACTATTTGTTTCGAGATATCTTAAAATGGATTGGAATTCATTTACTCCAGACTTTTTAATAAGCTTTGTTTGTTCATACAAACCGACAAGTTGTAGAAATTCTTCTTTTCGTTGGGTCATAGAAAGTGTAAGTTTTGCGTTAGTGCATTCGTTAATAATTTTGCCTAACCCGCGGATGTGGTCATCGTGCCAATGTGTAGCAACGATTAATTGCACATCATTTTTGTAGTTAATTCCAATAGATTTCAGATAATCCAAAGCTGCAGGTTCACGGCTTTCTTCATTCAAACATGAATCTACAATAATCCATTTCCCGCTCCCGAGGTGTATAACAATACATTCTCCATATCCGGGACCAAATAGGCTGAGTTCAATTTCTGAATTGAGGGGATGATTTATGGCCAGATTATTCGCTTTGGTTAAATTTTTGAGAGAGTCTTTTTCCATAATCTTTTGCTGCTTTTAACTCTTCTTTAGACCATGCAGGTAATCTACGGAAATGAATGCTGGAGGCGCGCTCATTACTTCCAGAAGGCGAACGTCGATAGCCCACACTCCAATAAAATACAGCACCATGCTCAATTAACTCGCGATCGTAATCGTTTATTTCATCAAATGAGAATTCTGCTTCTTCGTCCGGATGTTGATCTTGAGGGTCAACCAAGCGAGCTAGAAAACCATCTTCATAAATTTCGAGAACATATCCCTCCCAAGATCGTTTAAGTGCAAATAAAACTTGGGGTGTTTCTTTAATTGGTTCAAATACAGGAACTGGAACTTTTTGCATTTTTTGAGTGATGGCATTATCACTAATTTCCCCTGGTAAAAAAGAATACTCATCTTTTGCTAATTGGGGTGATGTGTGTTTGAAAAAAGCTCTTCTAACACTGTCATCTGTTTCAGTATATTGGTAAGACGATGCTTCTTTCAAAACAAGTCTGTTATCACCCACTGTATGTTCACACTCTTCCCATGATATTGCTGTATTCATAAGTTAATTAATGTATTGGCAATTTTATTGGCTTGTTCCATAGACTTGTCAAATACATCTGAAAGATAACCGATTAATTCACTGCTATTGTTAGAGTCTATCGCATCAAAGTGATCATTGACACGAATATGAACTCCATATTTAAATCTTTGATAAGGTTGAACGCTGACATTAATGTTTCCACTATAATCATCGTCTCGTCCACCTTGCATATGGACTTCTAGCATTCCTGGATCATTCAGTAAGTTTTTCCATGGTTCCTTTGGGGCTAATTTATGACCAATATTATTCCACACTTTTTCATCATCTAATTCATAATGTAAATTACGATTAATTCCCATACTATGGAGTGGTGTATGTCTTAATAGCGTAAAGATGTTTATTGATAAGTCTTTAAGCATTTTAAAGTAGTCATCTTTGTCTGTCCTAATTGAAAAACTATCTAATGTGGCATTAAGTAAAAAGTTTTCATCCTCTAATACAACTAACTCGGAATGTATTAGTTTAATTTTGATAGAATTGGCTTGTTCATCAGAGATTAATTTTTCTCTAGCGAACCACTCAGGCTGAAATATAGCTGGATTAAATTTACCTATGAGTACTATACTTAACGAACTTAGTTTGGGTTCATATATATTGCTCATTGATTAAATATGTAGTATATTTTAATATATTTATTCTTATTTACCGCTTATAATTGCTGTTATTATATCTAGGTCAAGATTCTTTACTAGTGTAAATTTATTTTCAATACATCTATAAAGAATTGAGCATTTCTAAAAATTTCTCATTGATAAAATACTCTGTATACGTCTTTAACAATTTATTATCTACAGGGGGACAACCCTTTTTAATATCAATATACTTTTGTAAATTACTGTCATCCAGATTAATTTTTCTCTTTCCGAAAAAATTCAATATCGTCTCATTTGTATTTGGAATTTTTTGCAGTAAAAATGGATAGACGGGATACAATGCATTATCTTCCGTTAGTGTCGTTGCAATTTTTTCATGCCACTGTTCAGAATCTTCAACAGTTACTTTATATCCGTATTTTTGGAACCAGGCAGCTAGATTTGGCAACAGAATCGATCGTGGATTGCGGATATGATAAGCTTGATTAATTGAACTTTGTTCCTGTGAAATTTTGACGATTGATTGTGCGACAAAATTTACAGGACTCATATCGATTTGTATTGGGATATTTGGAAATGATCCGAGCTGTAAACAACCTTTAATAAATCGACACAAAAAATCTTCGGTATGACAGTAACCTGATTCGGAATCACCCATGACTAATGCCGGACGATAAATACTGACTGGGAGGCCAAGTTGTTGGGCCTTTTTATATAATGTTTCACTTACCCATTTAGTTTGAGCATAGCCGCTGAAAATATTGTTGGGCGTTGGCAGTGCATCTGATTCTTTAATCGGATCAAATTGATCTCTTTCAGGCCCATTAAAAACGGCGACTGTTGAAATAAAATGAACATTTTTTAGTTTAGAGTTTACCGCCAATTTTAGAATCGAAAAATTTCCATAAACATTTACCGAGTAGAGACTCTCATATGGGGCAACAAAATTGACATTGGCGCCGTTGTGGAAAATTTGATCGATATTTTCAGATAAAAAATTAAAATTTTCATCATCAATGCCAAAATTAGGTTGATCAAGATGTCCAGGAATTGGCTCTATCCTTGCTAAGTGATTTTCATTTAAATCAGAAATTTTA
Organism: Opitutales bacterium; assembly: GCA_021772565.1. GTDB lineage: Bacteria > Verrucomicrobiota > Verrucomicrobiia > Opitutales > JAJFLR01 > JAJFLR01. Next base: position 17,062 of record JAJFLR010000008.1, read on the forward strand.
CGCAGTGAATCTTCGATTCTTTTTTTACCATTTTCTTTATTTTTAGCTCTGACTAAGCAATAAATTTTAGCATCAGTAAGCTGTAATAAATCTTTCAATAGATAAGATCCTAAAAAACCGGTGGCGCCGGTTAGAAAAATATTTTTTGCCGGAGTGTTACTTTTATTTGGAAGTTGTTTTGGGATGATGTCTTCAATTTCTAGTATATCGTTTTGAAAATCTATTTTCTGGTGGCTCAGAGTTGATTTACTATCGGATTGACATACTAGATCTTCAGCAACAGCAGCTAAATTTATATCACGGTATAATATGGAAACATTGAGATTAAGTTTATATTCTCTTTTCAATTTCGAAATCAACTGAACAGCCTGTATCGAATCTATTCCCAGTTCATTGATTTTACTTTCAGAAATTAATTCTTCGGTAGGTTTTTGAATCAGCTCTGCAATTTCAAATTTTAAAATTTTAAAAATGCTTTCACTATCCAATTTATCTGAACTATTGAAATTTTTAAAAACCTCCCTTGTTAGTTTAATTTGTGAAATGTTAGACTTATAGTCATTCCCATTCCATTTTCCTGATGTAAAAATTTTGCTGCATTCACTTCTTTTAATTTTGCCATTCGAAGTTCTCGGTAAGAGCTGATCTTTTAAAATTACTATTGATGCGCTTATCCCGTGAGTCTTACTCATAGCAATATTTATTTTATTTTCTAACTCTGCAGACTGATCTCCAATGTTTGGTGCTTCTATGGCAATTCCTAAAACTTCATTCGATTGACTATAATAGGAAAATGCAGCACACGCCTGAATGTTAAAATTTTTACTAGTTAAAGAAACGGTATTTTCGATATCTTGAGGATAATAATTTTTTCCGTGAATAATTATCAGCTCCTTTAATCTGCCGGTTATGAATAGTTCGGCATTTTTAAAAAATCCGAAGTCACCGGTTTTAAAGTAGGGCACCTTACCATCTGGTTTAAATAATGCGTTTGTAGTTTTTGCGTTTATATCCGGTTGCTGCCAATATCCGGCTGTGACATTTTTTCCATGAACCCAAATTTCTCCGACCTGATTTTCTTGACAAATTTCAGAATTTTCAGGGTTAACTATTTTTACATCATTACTGCCTAACGCGTATCCACTACTTAAAAAAGTTACAGAATTTTTTGATTCTTTTCTAACTTCAATTGCTTTATTTTGTTCAAGTTCTTTCCTGTTGAGATTGATGGCTGATAATTTTTTATTGGGATGGCGAATAGTCGTACAGAGAGTCTCGGTCATGCCATAGTAAGGTAAAAATGAAGTTTCCTTAAAGCCAGTTGAAGAATATTTTTCAACAAACTTCTCATAGACGCTCTTCTTAACTACTTCACCACCAGTGATTGCCATTGTCCATGAACTTAAATCCAGTTTTTCAGGAATTGTTTCGATGCCACTACAAATTTCATATGCAAAATTTGGCGCCGCTGACATATTTATTTTATATTTTGAAATAATCTCGAGCCAATAGGAGGGATTCTCTAAAAATTTTACTGCTGGAAAAACAATTGTTTCACCACCAACTAATGCGTTTATGGTCCGCAAATAAAAACCGGCAATGTGACAATTCGGTAACCAGACACAGATTTTATTCCTTAAATCTAAGTGAAATATTTTAATAAATTCAGTGTAGTTGTGAAGCAGCATTGCATGAGTAATCATGACTCCTTTGGGAGCACCTGTTGAACCGGATGTGTAGAGCAGCAACGCTAATTCTGTGAATTTGTTTTCATCGAACTTTTCGATGTCGATTTTATCCGATAACGTTGTGTCGATATTGATCGTTGGCAACTTTGTCAGTGAGCTAAACTTTTGAGACTTTTGCCAAGCCGAAGAAATTGATTCAAATGTTATAATGCAAGTTGCCTCTGATGATTTGCAGATAGCATTAATTAATAATAGCCCGGCATCTAGTGAATTTTCTTTGGGAGGATAAATCGGAACAGGCGTTATTCCAGCAAGCCAGCAACCAACAATTGAAGGCATAAATTCAATACTAGTTGGTATGACAACGACTGCTTTGTCACTTGGTTTTGTGACTTGTGATATTTGAATTGCAATTTTTTTTGCATTCACAAGCAGTTGGTCATACGTCAAAATTTTATCTTTGGAGATTGATTCATCCAGATATCGAAATGCGACTTTTTCGGGGTTTTTTTTTGCGTTGTCAGAATAGACATTCGCGAATGATGAATGAGTGGATATCATAGTTTAACAAAGGATACTTAAGTATTTTTGTAACTACTCAGCATATCTAAAAATGGTTCTATTTTTCCTTGTAGGGCCTCCGCGACTCGACTGAGCTCGCCGTAGTCTTGACGGAGTGCCTCGAGTTCCCTGAGTCACCATACAAGGCATCGAACAAGTTCGAGCCCTACAAAATTTGATTGTTAATCTAGGATATATAGACGTGAAGAGTATTTCTATTTTACGTGGAATCATTTACATAGAAATTTAGAGATGGATTCCCTAAATACAAGGTAGAAAGCTAATGAAGTTGAGTGATTTATTATTGAATTTATAATTCAATCTCCCGAAATAACTGATTCTAAACAGCCAGATTTTTAAACATTGGATTACGAAAAGATCCGACTACTGTAAATTCTTTTTTAAGATACATCTGCTTGCTGCGTTGTCGCTGAATTTTTCCACTGGTGGTTTTTGGACATTCACCTCGTTTGACAAATAAAGTTTCAAAAACAGGAATTTGATGCTCTTTGACAATTTTTTGCATGACCTCTTTTCCCAATTTAACCGGGTCAACATTTTTTAGATATGAGCGTCGAATCTCTGCAATCACAACAACGACTTCTTGATAGATTGCCTCAAATGAAAATGCTGAAACTTGTCTTGGTCGAATAGCCGGATTGCAATTTTCAGCAGTGAGTTCAATATCGAACGGGGAATGATTTTTCCCTTGCGATATAATTAAATCTTTTTGGCGACCTGTAATATAGAGTTCACCCTTTTCATCTAAAAATCCAAGATCGCCCGTTCTCAAAAAAGGGCCGGTTTGTTCTTTTGTAAAAACATTAAATGTACTATTGGTGACAATCGAATTATTCCAATAGCCATCTGCAGTCATTGGACCCTTGATTAATATTTCTCCAACTTTATCTCTTGGTAGAGTAGCCAAAGTTTCCGGATCAACAATTCGGAGTTCGACGCTATTGCCTGGTTTGCCACAACTAACAACGTCACGAAATTTTTGATCTATCGATTTAACATCAAGAGCAATCCCTTTTTCAAGAGCAGAAACGTCTAAAGAGCGAAACTGATGTTTTTCATCTCTTCGTGTCGATGTTACTGCCAACGTAGATTCTGCTAATCCATAAGCACCCCCTAAAGCTGAAGGGTTAAATCCGGCTCTTGCAAAAACTCTGGTAAATTTTTCTAACGTGCTTTTCTGCACAGGTTCTGCTCCATTGGCTGCTAAAGTAAAGTTACTTAAATCCAAATCTTCAAAATCTTCTTCCTTTACATTTTCAACACAAAGATCAAAGGCAAAATTAGGGACAATGGATACAGAAGCACTGTAATTAGAAAGAGCTTTTAACCAGCGAATCGGTTTTTTCAAAAATGCAGTAGGAGTCATAACACAAGTTGGATAGCCGGTAAATGCTGATTGTAGAATACCAAATACTAAACCCATATCATGTGATTGTGGTAACCAGGTAACACCAAAGTCGTTTTGATTCATCCCGAAAATTTCTTCATGATAATGTCCGATTGCTCCCAGATTTCGGTGCGAAACCTGAACACCTTTTGGGCTCGCTGTTGAGCCGGATGTATATTGTAGCAAAGCGATGTCATTCCAATTTAAATTTGGCTCTACCCAATTTACTGATTTGGATACTTCAATTTCGTCATAGATAATCCAATGAATATTTTTAAGCTCTTCTGTTTCGGCAATGCGCGCTTCGAGTTTGTCTAAAATATTTCTTTTTGTAATAACAAATTTTGCATTAGCATTTTTAACTACATGCCCCAATCTTCTGACTTGCTCTGGCGTTGAAGGAGTGATCGTTGTGACTGCTGTTGCTCCGGCATACAAGCAACCAAAAAATGCCATCGAATAATCAAGATCACTTTGCATGACGATTAAAACACGCTCACGCTTCGCACCAATATTTTGCAGGTATGCGGCAATACTTTTTGCTTTATAATCTAAAGTCGAAAAAGTATAACTAGCAGTTTCGTTAATGCCATTTTCTAAAAAAGTGTATGCGAGATCATCCCCTTGAGTTTCAGCTCGATTGCGAATTATAGAGCCATAATCTGTAAACGACTCAATAACTGTTGGAGTAATTTGATTTAAATTAAGCATGTTTCTTTCAATGGGGCTTTTATGATACAGGAAACTTCAGTGTAATTTAACACATTCATAAAAAATTGAATTAGTGATTGAATAGAAAATTGAAACTTTGTTGCTAGTTTCAACTTGATTGTTTTTTTAATATTTTAGTAAAAGGATTTTTACTCATTTTGCAAGAATAAACACCCCTGTTTTGTTGAATTATAAAATATCGAATACCTCAGACTATGTGTCATTGGCTACCGAAACTATAGTGATTGCCATAATTATTTTCGTTTAATGTAGCATACCAAATACAAACATTGTAGGGCTCGAGCTTGCTCGATGCCAAGTGGCGAAATTTAGATGTTGAACTAATCGAGGCTCTTCGCAAGCAAAGGCCCTACAAAAAATCATAGAATACGTAATTAGATTTAAATTCGTAAATCGTTTTTATATTAATACAAAAACATTTATGATTATCGTTATAATTTAAACATTGTCATCACTTACTGCCAAACTATCTTGAGCGATTATTAATTATTTATGGGAGATAAAAAACAGAAAAATGCTATTTCACCTCGAAGAGATGAAGATTACCCTGAGTGGTATCAACAAGTTATAAAAGCATCTGACTTAGCTGAACCGTCACCGGTTCGTGGTTGCATGGTTATCAAGCCATGGGGATATTCTCTTTGGGAAAATATGCAGAAAGTACTCGATCGAATGTTTAGGGACACCGGGCACAAAAATGCTTATTTCCCACTTTTTATTCCAGTCAGTTATTTGGAAAAAGAAGCTGCGCATGTAGATGGATTTGCCAAAGAATGTGCAGTCGTTACGCATTCAAGACTTGAGGCTAACGAAGAAGGTAAATTGATTCCAGCATCTCCATTGGACGAGCCGCTCATTGTTCGACCTACTTCTGAAACAATTATTGGGGAAATGTATGCCAAGTGGGTGCAAAGCTATCGTGATTTACCGATACTGATTAATCAATGGGCAAATGTTGTCCGCTGGGAAATGAGAACGCGCATGTTTTTGCGCACATCAGAATTTCTCTGGCAAGAAGGTCACACTGCACATGCAACCAAAGAAGAGGCGTTAGAAGAAACAAGAAAAATGCTCGATGTCTACGAAGATTTTTGTGAGAATTATATGGCTATGCCGGTAATAAAAGGTAGCAAAACTGAGAGCGAAAGATTCCCGGGAGCGGTTGACACGTTATGCATTGAATCGATGATGCAAGATCGTAAAGCCTTGCAAGCCGGAACATCGCATTTTCTCGGACAAAATTTTTCCAAAGCCAGTAACATTAATTTTCTCGATGAAAAAGGGGAAGAGCAATATGCATGGACAACTTCATGGGGCGTTTCAACTCGTTTGGTTGGGGGTTTAATTATGACACACAGCGATGATGATGGGCTTGTTTTGCCTCCGCGGTTAGCTCCTTCACAGATTGTAATTCTTCCTGTGCTTCACAAAGAAGAGACAAGAGTTCAAGTTCTCGAATATTGCGAAATATTTTGTCAGCAACTAAAAGAAATTCAATGGCATGGACAAAATTTAGAAGTTGAAATTGATCAGCGCGATATGCGTGGCGGTGATAAGATGTGGCAATGGATTAAAAAAGGGGTACCTCTTATTGTAGAAGTCGGTCCACGCGATATGGCGGCAGATTCAGTCTTTCTTGGGAGACGCGATCAAGGGCCAAAATCGAGGACGAGTATACAGCGGCAGGAGTTTATTGATACTGTTGGCAAGACTCTTGATGAAATGCAGAACGGCCTTTTTCAAAAAGCGTTAGAATTTCGTGAACAGAATACGGTGAATATTGATTTGAAAGATGAGTTTTATAAATTTTTCACTGCAAAAAATTCTAAGCAACCTGAAATTCATGCTGGTTTTGTAAAAGCACACTGGAACGGTGATCCTGCTGTTGAGGAAAAAATTAAAGCTGATTTAAAAGTAACGATTCGATCAGTTCCTTTTGATTCTGAGGAAGAGGCTGGTAAATGTTTTATGACCGGCGAACCGAGCAAGAGAAGAGTAATTTTTTCCAAGGCGTATTGATTGATCGATTATCGGAGTCCGATTACTTAACAAATAATTTGCATAAAATAGGGTGCTATTTTCTGCTTGACTTGCATAAAACATAGGGGTTTTATATGCGAGATGATTCGTCGATATGAAAATGAATTAAGCGACTGGTTGAAAAAAAACAACCGTAAGCCGCTCGTTATCAGAGGTGCGAGACAAGTCGGTAAATCAACATTAGTGAGACAGTTTGCCAAGGCAAATAATCTCAGACTTTTTGAAGTAAATCTTGAGCGACATCATCAGCTTAGGGAGGTGATTGAGAAACTGGATCCCTCAAAAATCATTCAAGAAGTTGAGTTTATTTGTAATCAAGGGCGTTTGAGTACGAAAGATTCACTACTCTTTTTTGATGAGATTCAAGGTCTGCCAAAAGCGTTACAATGCCTCCGTTATTTTTACGAAGAAATTCCGGAATTGCCCGTAATTTCTGCTGGGTCACTTTTGGAGTTTGTACTTGCGAATCATTCTTTTTCAATGCCTGTTGGGCGAATCGATTATTTCCATATTGGGCCGGTTGATTGGCAGGGTTATCTTATAGCAAAAGGTGAAACACAAATTGTGGAATTGCTAAACAATTATAAACTGGATGATAATTTTCCTATTTCTGCGCACCAACGTTTGCTCAATCTTTTACGGGAATATCTCCTTGTAGGCGGTATGCCAGAAGTTTGCCAAGCTTACATTGATAGCAACAGTTTTGAAAGCGCATTTGATATTCAAAACTCGATTTTTCAAACCTATCGTGATGATTTCTCAAAGTATGCGACAGGCAATGATCTGATGCGACTTCAGAAAATTTTGGATTATCTGGGTCGAGGGATTGGTGAGAAAGTAAAGTATGTTAATATTGATCGTGATACACAGGCGCGAGAATTACAAAAATCCATGCAGCTTTTACTTAACGCCGGAGTGATATTTCGTGCGGTGCATTCACATGCAGATGGACTACCGCTCCGGGCTCAAACAAGCGATCGGGTTTTTAAACTATACTGTCTTGATTTGGGATTGTTCAATCGGACTTGTAATCTCAATTTTATCAACGAGAAGGAAATGCTGGATCAGCGCTTTATAAATGAAGGAAAACTAGCAGAGCAATTTATTGCTCAGCAATTATATTTTTCAAACACACCAAAGCAAAAACCAGAACTACATTATTGGTTAAGAGAGGGCTATACAAAAAATGCTGAAGTGGATTTTCTTACAACAAATAGCAGTCGAGTAGTCCCAGTCGAAGTAAAGGCTGGAAAGGGGGGTTCATTAAAGTCATTAATACAGTTTGCTTTGGAAAAGAAAGCGACTGTATGTTGTCGATTTGATTTGAATCCACCTTCAAGGCAAAGCGTTAGTTATATATTAAATCGGAAAAATATAAAATTTGAACTTATATCCCTGCCACTCTATTTTTGCAGAGAAATGGATCGTTTGTTGTCGAGTTGATCTGTTTTGTTCAGATTAATATAATAAATATTTATCTTCTGACATACAGGCTTGAATCAAAACCGCGTTTTTCAATATTATTTTTTAATTGATTTATTTCAATTGCCGAACCAATACGTACCCCTTTATTTGAAAACCAACCGCGATTCATTTCCAGGGCAAACTGTATTTGATCACTGATTGATTTTATTGATTTTTCGTCGTGTGGATACATTGGATAAATTTCTTTTAACACTCCTTTTGAATCAAAGTAGCCAATATCGAGTGGGATATTTGTATTGCGCATCCAAAACCCCATTTGTTGTTTGTTGGGAAAAACGAAAAGCATGCCCTGGTTTTCTCCAATTTCTTTACGATGCATCAGTCCTTTTTGACGCTCATCGTCGCTGAGTGCCAATTGTACCTCAATTATATTTTCTGCAAGTGTAATTTCGAAAAATGTTTGAAATGATTCCGGTGGAGATTTTTTTTCGATGACAGATTTTTTTTCATTGTTACACGAAACGTTACAAAAAGTTATAAGTATAAATAATGCTGTCAGCGTGAGAGAGTTGGTATATCTTATCATTGTCTTTATAGAATGACTTCAAATTTTCTATTTTCAATATAATTTAAACTGGACATCGCAATGGCAAAAATGAAACTGATTCTGTGCCAACAAATAAGACAACAGTACTAACAAGATCACCCTTGCTCTATGCCGATTCAGAATCAAATGCGGATCAGCTTTATTTTGGCGATGTTTTTGTTCCTGATCCTTTTATTTCATTTGGTCACAAAGGAAAGCGCTACGCGGTAATTAACGCGTTAGAATTTTCGCGTGTTGCTAAAGAATCAAAATTTGACGTAGTTCTAAGTTATGAAGAATATAAGGACAGAGCTAAAAAGAAATATCGAAAATCTGAAGTCGGAGTAGTTGAAATTATTCGATTAATCGCTGCTGAATTTAAAATAAAAAAATTTGATATTGCAGAAAATTTTCCTGCTGGTTTAGCACTAAAATTAATTAAGGCAAATGTGGGTATTAATGTTCTCGACGGTTCTCTTTTTTCCGAGCGAGAAATTAAAACTGAAGATGAAATAAATTTTTTAAAAGAGGGAAATAAAATTAGTGCATTTGGTATTAGAAAAGCGGAAGAAGTTCTAAGAGCGGCAAAAATAAAAAAGAATAAACTCTATTATCAAAATAAAATTTTAACTTCTGAGTTTTTGCAGAATAAAATTTCAATTGCTTGTTTTGAGGCAGGAGGGCTTGCTTCGAATCCAATCGTTGCTGGTGGTGATCAGGCTTGTGATCCGCATTGTTTTGGTAGTGGGCCATTGCGTCCAAACGAACTGATCATAGTCGATGTATTTCCTAGAGTTTTAAAAACAGGTTATTTTGGAGACATGACGCGAACATTTTTAAAAGGTAAAGCCAATGATGCACAAAGACGTTTGGTGTCTGCAGTCAGAGATAGTCAGAAAAAAGCGATCTCAGTTATTAAAGCACGAGTCAAGGGAGATACAGTTCATAAAGCGGCCAATGATGTTTTTACACAGAGGGGTTATAAAACTCAAAAAACTGAAAATGGCTATAAAGGATTTTTTCATTCGACGGGTCATGGGTTGGGATTGGATATTCATGAATCGCCGCGATTATCATTAAACGGATCAATGCTGAAAAAAAATATGGTCGTTACAGTTGAACCTGGATTGTATTATCCGGGTCTGGGAGGCTGTCGAATTGAGGATGTTGTGCAGGTTACGAATACTGGGTGTGAAATGCTTTTGAAATTTCATTATAAATGGGAGTTGCCCTGAGAAATAGCCCTGAGAAATAGCCCTGAGAAATAGACAATAGCAGATAGCAGATAGCAGATAGCAGATAGCAGATGAAATTAGAAATTAGAAATTAGAAATTAGAAATTAGAAATTAGAAATTAGAAATTAGAAATTAGAAATTAGAAATTAGAAATTAGAAATTAGAAATTAGAAATTAGAAATTAGAAATTAGAAATTAGAAGATGGTGACTAATGTTAAATGTGAAATATGCAATGTGAAATTATTCTCATAGAAAGATGAATTGCATTCAGTCATTTGTGATTGGCCAATTACATTTCAAGCGATGAGATTTATAAATGTAGCTTGGCTATCTGCTATTAGCTATCGGTAATTTACTTTTACAATTATGATTTTTATATACCGTATACTTTTCCTCCCACTGTTTTTGATATCACTTCCCTATTACTTAAAAAGAATGCTTAAGCGGGGAGGGTATGCTAAAGACTTTAGCTTTCGCCTCGGCCTGGTACCTAAACTGAAAATTAAACCCCCAAAGACAAAACGAGTCTGGCTACAGGCTGTCAGCGTCGGTGAGCTACTTGCTATAAAACCTATCATCGATGAAATTGCTGAGCAAAATTATATTGAGTTAATTATCAGTACGACCACAAGTACCGGCTATAAATTAGCATTGGAACGTTATAAGAAATTTTCCAAATTCATAACAATTTTTCCGATCGATTTTTGGCTTTGTAGTCGTATGGCCTGGAAGAGAATAAACCCTGATTTGGTAATATTAATGGAAAGTGAATTATGGCCGGAACATATGCATCAGGCAAAAAAAAGAAACGTGCCAATATTGCTGATCAATGCGCGTTTATCAGATAGGTCTTTTAAGCGTTATTTGAAATTGCCGACAGTGAGTAGATGGATGGTCAGTTTTCCCAATAAAATTCTTACATCAAGCAAACAAGATAGCGATCGTTTTGCGGAAATTGGTGCTGATTTATCTAAAGTTACCAAAGTTGGAAATTTGAAAAATGATGTTGAGATATCACCTATTTTAAATGCTGATGAAATTGATAAATTTAAAAACGAGTTGGGTTTTATCAATGATGGAAATAGTAATACCTCATTAATAATTTTAGGATCATCAACCTGGCCCGGTGAAGAAAATATTTTAATTAATCTACAGAAAAATCTTTTTGATCAAAATATTAACTGTCGCTTACTACTCGTTCCTCGACATGCTGAGCGCAAAAAAGAGATTGAACAAATTTTATTGAACCAGTCTTTATCCTACCATTTCCGATCATCACCTAATAAGGTATCTGATGAAAATTATATCTATGTTGCCGATACGACCGGAGAGTTGCAAAAATTAACACAGCTAGCTGATATTGTTTTTATTGGTAAAAGTATTCCGCCAAATTCAGGTGGTCAAACTCCCATTGAAGCAGCTGCGTTGGGAAAACCAATAATTTTCGGACCTAATATGACAAATTTTTCTGACATTGTGAAAACTTTAAAAAGTAATTCTGCTGCCATTGAAGTGTCGAATGAAAACGAGCTAAAGGAAATTATAAAGAATCTTCTTGTTGATAAAAATAAACGCATTCAATTGTCAAAAGCTGCGAGTAATTGGCATATTGAGCATCAGGGGGCGATTAAAGAAACGCTTAGCCAAATTGAGAGTTGTCTTGGAAAATAATTGTGAATTGTGGTTACACCTTGTTTTCGTAATGACATAAATATTAAACTGTCATTGCGAGTTCCGATGTTAAATCGGGATGTGGCAATCTATCTAGAGTAAGGAAAAAGTCATCGACCGCCACGTCCAACCGTCATAGCCATAGGCTACTATGGCGGAGTCGGCTCGTTTCACTCCTCGCGATGACAAACAAAAAGGTAGTTTAAACCAATTTCACTTCAACAGAAAATACGCCGGTCTTTTTCGGATCAACAAAATTAAGACCGTTTTTATGTGCCGGACTATTGGGTGGACTCATCCATGGTTCGACACAGTAAAAGGGGGAACTCGATTTTTCTGTCCAGGTTACAATTGTTGCATGTTTCGGGGGTACAGGGTTTGTGCCAACAGATATTTCAATATCTTCTTCACCGCTTTTTGGGCCAAATCGAACTGTATTTTCTTTAAGCTCCGAGTGAATACGGTCAATGATTTTAGTATTAGCAAAATTTTCTACAGTATCAAAATTTTTCACCCTTTGTAACCGACCATCAGGTGCATGATAGTATGCTTTTTTTGCAGGGATAGTAATTTGATAATTTTCCCTTGTGGTGTTTTCATGCCACGGAAGTTGAAAATAAAAATGGTGACCTGCCGACCATGGTATAATTTTATCTCCCAAATTTATCAGTCGAAATTCTACAGAAAAAGAGAGTTCCTGAAATCGATAGATTACTTGAAACTCAAAATCATAAGGATAAACTTCTTTGTCGGCAGCAGTGGGTATAAGTTGCGCCGTAAATCCATTTTCTTCAATATCGATGATTTCAAATTTTCCATCTTTGGCGAAACCATGTCTTGGCATTTCTCGTTCTTTGCCATCAGGATCAGTCCAGAAATTTTCTTTTTCTTTTGAAAAACAGCGGCCACTGAAGGGAAATAATATCGGATTGCCGCCGCGAATTTTTGCCGGATTTTCTAGACTTTCAATCTCAGGCCAATAAATTATGTCACGGACATTGCCATCGCCGAGTATTAGATTCCAATTCATTAGACGGGCACCTCTTTCCGGCCAGGCTAAATAGGTAGCTGCACCAATGCGCCATTTTTTGATTTTTTCGCCGCAGTAATCTATTGTTTCTAAACTGGTCTTGCTCATGATTTTATAATCTGTACAGATTGGGTTAGTGACCACCTGTCTCTACAATTGTTTCACGAGCTTTTTCGAAACTTGTCAGGGTGAAAAATAAAATAAATATGCCAATGCCAAATGCGGCAGACGACGATATGGCCAAAAAGGTAACCATCGTTTTATATAATCCTACATGAATCTCATGTTCGGCTTTTAGCTCTGCTGCAGACTTTGTTTCAGTTTTTTCAGAGTGGCTGTCCACGGTTGCCGCTTCACTGGAATGTTCGGCATGATCTTCGTTAGGATGGTGTGCCATTAAATGTGGAATCTTGAACGATAAAACCCACAAGCCAATGGATGTGATCAGCAGTATAAAAATATTTCTAATTAACCTTTTTGTATCTTCGTGCATACGACTCATACAACTTGGAAAAAGTTTTGGCAGAAGCAAGCCAAGAGTTTGAAAAAATTATTTTATCTTTATAATAATCAGGGGCAGGAATGCTAGTGGTGTCCACCAAACAGTCTATAACTTATAATTTTTTTGTATTTATTGTAGGGCCTCCGCGACTCGACTGAGCTCGCCGTAGTCTTGTCGGAGTGCCTTTAATTGCTGAGTCTACGGACAAGGCATCGAACAAGTTCGAGCCCTACAAATATAATTTGATAACATGATATTTATGGACATATTGATCCGTTACTAGTTTTATTGCATTAATAACTATGATATT
>JAJFLR010000071.1 GCA_021772565.1 Opitutales bacterium
CCGCATCTTGAAAGATGCGGAAATATTATGAATTTTAGACAGGATTAACAGGATGAAGATTTGCTTCAATGGGGCCGCATCTTGAAAGATGCGGAAATAAACAGGGTAATGTGGGTAGAAGAACTCGTGGAATGGGCTTCAATGGGGCCGCATCTTGAAAGATGCGGAAATATTCAGGACACAGGAATACACGCTCAATATTACCGATGCTTCAATGGGGCCGCATCTTGAAAGATGCGGAAATTCGGTATAAAGAGGCTGAACAGATTTATGTTGGTAAGGCTTCAATGGGGCCGCATCTTGAAAGATGCGGAAATGGGTGATTTGGCTATTCGTAAGAGTGGTGAGGCACAGGCTTCAATGGGGCCGCATCTTGAAAGATGCGGAAATCTTACCATACTTAACCAATTCAGCAAAGCACGGTTTGCTTCAATGGGGCCGCATCTTGAAAGATGCGGAAATCAATCAGTGATGACGGTACTACAGGGGTAGGGCATAGCTTCAATGGGGCCGCATCTTGAAAGATGCGGAAATTTTGAATTCAGGTAGTCTTGATGATGCGGAAAGTTGCTTCAATGGGGCCGCATCTTGAAAGATGCGGAAATCTACACGCTGAAATGCCTGACCCCAGTCGCCGGTTAGCTTCAATGGGGCCGCATCTTGAAAGATGCGGAAATTGATCTGCGTGCTATCGGAGCTGACTTCAAAAGTGTTGCTTCAATGGGGCCGCATCTTGAAAGATGCGGAAATCCCTTTACCGGAGATTGTATTAAAGCTACTAATTTTGCTTCAATGGGGCCGCATCTTGAAAGATGCGGAAATGCAATCCATTGATATTATTTACCGCATTGAAGTTGGGCTTCAATGGGGCCGCATCTTGAAAGATGCGGAAATGATTTTCACGTAAGCCAGAGGCGTTACGCCTTCACCGCTTCAATGGGGCCGCATCTTGAAAGATGCGGAAATTGCTCATGGTGCCCAGATCAGCCCCGCGCCAGAGTGCTTCAATGGGGCCGCATCTTGAAAGATGCGGAAATAAGTGGCGTATCGCAAGCAATAGCTGAGGCGATAGTTTGCTTCAATGGGGCCGCATCTTGAAAGATGCGGAAATGAGCTGGCCTATCCGGTGCGTGCAGCTTTTGAGGACAAGCTTCAATGGGGCCGCATCTTGAAAGATGCGGAAATCGATCCATAAATGATCGACCTCCCTCACGAGCGGTAGTGCTTCAATGGGGCCGCATCTTGAAAGATGCGGAAATGCATAACAAATTCCTCAAGACTTACTTTCATGGGTGTGCTTCAATGGGGCCGCATCTTGAAAGATGCGGAAATACTTGTATAAGTCATGGCTGTACCGCCGTGAGAAGCAGCTTCAATGGGGCCGCATCTTGAAAGATGCGGAAATAATCGCTTGGGGTTGTTTTAAATCAAATCAATCACAACGCTTCAATGGGGCCGCATCTTGAAAGATGCGGAAATAGCAACCCTTATAACTTGTTGTAATTAAATATCTTAACATTCATTATACGAGTGCCTAAAAATTTGCCTAATATTTTGAATCTCCATACAGCTAAAAACACAAAAAAATTAATACAAGCATTTAGTAATGAAAAGCTTCGAGTGCCTCCTGAAAAAAACTCATCACCTAGCCTCTCGCTTTTCACCTGTCAAAGAACTTTCAAAACAATCATTAAAAAATTATTGATGTTATCATCAATCAATCTACGCGACAAAACATGATTCAACTGTTTTTGAGTAAGTCTGCCCTAATGCAGTAATAATTAACTCACCCCGGGCATGACATAATCCAAGATCAATAAAAAGCACCTGATCTTCATTTTCATTTATAATTTCTTTTATCTTATATTCAAATTCGATTAATTCGACGGAATTTAAATCACATTCAAATACTGACAGTTGCAGGTGCCGGCCAAAGCCTTTGCAAATCTTAAAAACTTTCCGCAATCGCTTCGGATCACAAATATCGTAAGTAACTATATAGTTTCGTCTCATAATTAATAGTATTTCCCTTCTCCTTAACAATTATAATCAGCTAACCTGAAGCCTGTTGCCAAGTTGCCAGATGTCGTTATTTCGCTCCTCGGTGCCATTGTTTCTTTTTCCAATTTTATCTTGTTATAAACGGTATGTAGTTTGGGATTTCTCCGGTCAACGTTTTTGCCAGTATTCTGAACTGCAGTTCAATGGCTCGACGATAACTGACTTTGTAATCAAAAACAGGATGGGTTACTACCGTTGCTAATCGTTTTTCATATGCTTGAAAAAATGTTTTTCGACCTACGGCAGCTAAATTAACTGATTGCCCGGCCATGACAAAATTTTCAGGTTTCAGCATCCGATTATTAATCAATGTTATGACAACAGAATCAGCAATTATCGGCCGAAATTCTTCTATAATATCGAGTGCGAGTGCTGGCCTGCCAAATCGGGGTTGATGATAAAATCCGAGATAGGGATCAAAACCAACTGCAAGTGCTGCCAGTGTGCAATCCCTTACCAACAAACTATAAGCAAGTGAGAGCATGGCATTGACAGCATCCCGGGGAGGTCGTCGATTTCGTTTTTCAAACTGAAAACCAAATTCCAACTGTGAATCATCACCGGATTCTTCCTGTATTTTCCCCGTTTTTATTAACCCTGAAAAATTTTGAAAATATACATGGGCAGCTGCTCCTTCGATACCGAGCAATGAAGCCATACTGTTTGCCGCCAGTGCAGAGTTGGCCGCATATTTGAGTTGTTTTAAAATTCCACGCGGCGGTTCAATATGATTTCTCATCAACAATGTCCGTTGATTGCGAATTTTGCCGTGAACAAAATAACGGGACAAGTTAAGGCAGGTTTCGGAATCACCGGCAAATCGAAATTGTTCAATACGAGTAAATATATTTTTTAACCCATGACCGTGCGTCATTCCATAAAACCAACCTCCCATTGAAAAATAGGTGATCGGTACCTCACGTTCACATAAAGTTTGGATCACCGCTGTCGAAATTTGAATTGGCCCGAACAAGGCCAAATGATGGACATCTTTGATTAAAATTTCCTGTATGACCTTGCCTTTTTCTTTGGCAACAAGGCAGCCTGATTTTTTACTCAGATAGATTCCCGGGGTATTGAGGTAAAATGTCCGCGTTTCAATATCCTGAGCCAAAGAACGCCTGACCGGATTAACCGGCATTAAATCCGGGTAATTTTTAACAGGAAAATTGATAATTACATCGGTCGTTAATTGTTGCGGTTCAGCAGGAGTATTTTCCAGTGCAAGCTGCATTTGATCTGACACTTCTTCATCTGTATTTCCCTTTAGTTCCTGTCGTAACCAAGTGGTTTCATCAGGCAGACAAACGGGTGCCAATGAACATCGGGCACATTTAGGAGAATTCTCCAACGGTGCCGGCAACTGGCCTTTCGCACACTTGCGTGCCAGAACTATCTGATTTAGAATCCAGTTTTCTGTATCGTTATCCAATTTAAAACAAACGCGCTGCCGAGTCTCCCGGTAATAAATAATGCCCTCGTCGCAATTATAACCGTTATCACGCAGTAACAGAATTTGAAGTCCAAGCTGCATTCTGTCAGTATCCCAAAGTGTCTTCCCATCATCTTCTTCCTTTGGTGCCCCTTTTTTGTATTCTACCGGTTGTACTGTGAAAGACGAATCAGATTTATCCGCGTCAAACTTCACCTCCACCAAATCGAGTTTGGCCGAAACACCCAAACGCTCTGAACCGAGATTTACAGAACTGCTATGGATGATTTCCGATTCTTCTGAAACAACTTCCTTTTTTTCAGATTTACCGGTTTTTTT
Source organism: Opitutales bacterium (assembly GCA_021772565.1). GTDB lineage: Bacteria > Verrucomicrobiota > Verrucomicrobiia > Opitutales > JAJFLR01 > JAJFLR01. Next base: position 3,833 of record JAJFLR010000071.1, read on the forward strand.
TGCAGAAGGCAGAGCCCCTTTTCCCTTATCGACTCGCTTATGTTGAGCACTGCCCTTGAGTGTATCAGCGTTATGAACAAATATCCCTTCAACAAATTCAAAATAAAACAAACGGGGACAATAAACAAACTCGTTGAGCATACGAGCCTGTATCCACTGGAAGTCGGTATTTAATTCTGTTTTAGCCGGGTTCATTATACAACTGAATACAATACAATGATTCGCTTAAAAGTGATCTCGATAAAATAGCGTCAAACTAAGTTCGTCGTCAACATCTAAATTGCGTTATTCAAAGTAAGGAGATTTATCGCACGACGCTACCCACCGTATAAAACAATTTCATTTAACTCCTTAGTAGATTGAATATTCAATAGTCTATCGTTCTCAAAAAAGCAGATGCAGAGAAGATAGTTAGAGGACATCCTTTTAAATGTTTTTCATTACGAGTTATAATTGCATCCATATTTGCTGATATCGCAACAGTTACTCGTAAAGCATCTTCAAAATCATTCACGTCTAAAGAAAGTGCCTTTTGCACCTGAGCGGTAGCCGCTGGAATGACACTAATAAAATCAATCAAATCAACGACAAACCGGCGAACAGTCGGCTCACCCCCTCCTGTTTAAAATATAATAAATGTTTGAAATCGAATGCCATGCAATAAAACCTGATCCAATATTATGTTCACACCAATCCAGAATTTTAACACTGTTATCACTAAACTTATTGCGATTCAAAGCCACATCAAGCAAGATATTGGTATCGAGTAGGATTTTTCTCATTATCTTTACTGGTGATGCTTCAGGAGATAATCCATACGAGGGTCATCAGTTGTCGATGGGGAATTAAACTTACCTCTCCATTTTGTGGTGAATGATGGATAGGATTTGTTGCAAAGTGTATTTAGATAATTCTCTACAATTTGTGATACTGATGCCTTGGATCGTCGAGCATAACGCTTTGCTTTCCTAATAGTACGACCATCAATGCTGATTGTTAATTTCTCTTTCATTATTTACGTAATGAAAGAAAAGCATACGTATAAATCGTAAGTAATCGAGCAGGATAATTAATTTTTTAACATATTATTTCCCGGTATTACCCATACTCATTCAAAATTCGCTTTCAATTACAGGCACAAAGAGCCCGAGGCCGAAATGGGAGGAATGACCGAGAGCGAGGGGCATCACAACAGGTGATTCAAAAAACAGCTCGTAGAAAAAACCGATTCTTTGTTCAAATTTTTTTTTGTTAAATTCAGAATTATTATTGTGACAGGCTACACTGACTGCACCGGAAAACAATGATGTATCAGAAACAGGTACTCGGACAATATCCCACATTGCTTGGGGAAGATTATTTTCTTGTGAGACTGTTTTTCCTTCGAGATTCGCCAACCGATGTATTTCGCAGGGAACATGAATGCCGGATCGTTTTAAACTATCGATCAATTGCTGCTCAGGCGAGTCTTTTACTTTGAGTTTTGCTCCATGAAGATTTCCACGATAAAAATGACGAGGTGGAACATAAGGTGTTAAGGATCGCCATTTACGTGCAGGTTTCATTATCTTGGCAAATAGACCATCCTCAGGCAATTCATTTTGCATACGAACCATTACCGGTTTGACAGGATATTCACCTTTCCCCCAATAAAGAGATTTGACGCGTTGTAATGCCGATAATTCATCTTGCGTAAAACCGTAAGGACACCATAGGTGAAGTTCTTCTATTTGATTTGATTGTGAAATATTTCTCGGAAGTGGCAGAAAGAACGCATGTTGATGATCGTCTTTAAGATTACTCGGCTTGCTGTGCCCACTAAGTGCAAAAGAATTGCCATTAAATTTTTTGAGAGCGGCACTGCGAAATTTTTCAGCAAGGGGTACGGTGAATTTTAATGGTATAGGTTTATGGTAATTGAATTTAAAGCAAAGATAATGAGCGATTTTCGGAATACTATATCTTTCTCTTTTTTTAGGTGCCATTAATCCGAGACCAAGAAAACGACCATCTCCTATCAATAAAGGTCCTTTAATCGGCTCTGTGAAAGATATTTCAACATGCCATAAACGTTGTTTCGAAAACCGAGTACCCTCAGCAAATGGTTCCACACGTTGTCCATTAGATTCAAATGGTTCTCGCTGTACACGGATCAAATTAGCGTTAGCTCTAATGTGTGCATAACGAAGTGCCTGAATAACAGCAGCAGCTCTCTGTACTTCATCTTTTATCCTTTTTGAATTATTCTTAACATTGTCCAAAACGAAGTCAGAATCAATTACAGCATCAGGCAAAGCAACAGGTGTTACAGAACGCCAGACCTGATAGCCTTTATCCTGATCAATCCCATAATGTTCATTCATCGATTTGTTTTCAGATCGTACAATATCTACCATACATTCCGCTTCCTCTACTTTTAATTGAATTCCAGAAAATGCCCAGAAGACATCTTTAGAGCAAATTGGACAACCGGAAGACACTTCAATAATGATGCGCCGAATTCCACGGTCGGCATGATGAAAACCGATTGACGGCAAAGGAATAATTCTCACACGGTTTTCAGTTGGACTAGCATCTGCTCCATTTGCCTTTCGACCAACAAAATAACTTTCGATTTCATTCTGATTTTCAATTAATGCCTTCTTAAGTTTTTGGACTGCCTTATCACGCAAGGTGACTACCAACCGTGTTACCTGTTCGAGTGGCCAAATGGCAAACTTAGATTCTTCTGAGCTTTTACGAAGTTCATATACTTGATACGAAGGTGGACTATTGTAGGCGATTGAATTGAATTTTGCTTTCGGCTGTTTTCGATAACTTTGCGATAAAGAGTGACCAGAGATTATAGTATCAAAGCGTTTGCTATTTGCCGCGTAACGCTTATTCAAACTTTCAATAGAACCTGTACAAGGAGATTTCAGCGTTAAACTACCACCTCCATTAAATGGACGATAGACTGAGCCCGGGTAGTATAAAGTTTGAGTATCAAATTCCTCTTTGCTAAGCAACTCGCTCCATGCCCAAGCTAAATCGACTCCTCGTCCAAACTGGTAAAGCTTATCGGCCAGTTTTTGGATGATCCTTGCATGCACTAAGTCACTTTTATTTTTATCAAAGATCCATGCATACAAAAAAGGTACCGAAGCATCGAATATAAATGGACGAATGAGTTTTGACGTCTTAATATCTACGATAAGTCGAGGATCACCTTGTTTCGCATCGAGATCGTTATTCGGTACGTAATTCGAGTAGCTTTCTCCTTTTACCATGCGTGGACAGGCTATTACTGGCGGGACGCAGTTTTCTAACCACTTTAAAGCTTCAATTTCTGAGTCCGCCAATGGACCACTTAATCCTGCGCCTGCTACTAACGCTTGAAAGAGCCTTGCAGGTGAAGGTGGCCAATCATCCATGCCATAGTAACGGCCATCATGCATGTGTACAGTGATTAAAAGAAATTGTGACATCGCTTATTTGTTTTCTGTATCATCCTTAGGCTTCTTTTTTAGGAGCTTTTTGGCTTCAGAGTGATCGAATGTAAATTCAAGTTCTTTTTTAGGTCTCCATTTTTCCCTGAAATGGCTGGCAGCTTTTTCAGTGTATTCCTCGATTAATTTTTTAGCGTCCGCTGAATCCAAATTTAAAATTTCTGGCTTGCCGCGTCGTGGAATAGCATACCATTTATCATCTCCACTGTAACGTAGATTACAACCTTCTCTTAGAAATAGTTCTATATCAGCTGTTGCTGCAATAAGTGAAAGCCCAAGTAGATATTTGCGAATATGCGTTGTTTCGTTTTCGTCATTACCTCTTAACCCACGTAATGCGACAAGATTAACGGTAACATCACGTTCGATTCGGTCATTGACTAAAACCCCTCCCAACACTCGTGCTTCTGGATTTGGTAATCCATCATTGCGGTATTGTGGTATCTTTGTATCTCTAAAAGTTGAGGGCGCATCAGCAAACCCTACAACTGAAAGTTTTTTCTTTTGTTTTTTGGCTTCGTCATCTAACACCTTTTTAGATTCCTCGTCAAGAGTCTTCCAGATAGAATTAAATTGCGCAGCGGCATGAAGCGGATCAACATCCCATGCACGAATGATGGATCGAACTAATCGAGGTCGTTTCTCTCCAGAATTACGAGAGTCCCAAACGCCAAAGACCAAAGAGGTAGGCGCTAATTTACACAATGGTTCTGCATCTCCTGTATCCTTTAGCGTTTTAAAAGCAAGTTCGACATCTCTCATCAAACCTGTTGACGAACGAACTACGGCGTCTGCAATGCGGTGTGCCAAATCAAGTAATGAGCGTTTTTCTTTGCGAGGACTTTTACAGTTATCATTCTTAGTGCGATTTTCTTTTTTACATATGTCACATTCACCACAGTCTTCTGTTCTGATAACAATATCGATCTGAGGAACGATCCATTTTTTACTGTCATCTTCCGTAGATTTAAAGATTGGCTCCAGTCGATTTGCTTGTGAGCCAACGCTATCAATTAGTGCAACACGTGTGCCGTCTGAAAGGGTATCAATGTTGTAACCAATATCTGCGTAAGTAGGTGGATAGATAATACATCGATCATCTTCATTCAACATCTCAACAGAAAGAAGCTTCTGTTTCAGATGAAGGGCTACTGGGCCATTCATATTAGTTGCCCAATCATCGAGCAGTTTTTCTGTTATTTTTTCTTCGGTATTATTCATTTTATATTTATTTATTAGATTAATTATCGTTGTTATATTTCCTTTTCAGCAAATGTAATAACTTTATTTTTTCCAGAGAGATCTAGTATGAAATGGAATCTCCTAGTCGATGCGACAATGGGTGCTCCAGAGAATGTTATTCGTGCTAATATTGGAGGCAAAAGCCCAGACCAAACCCAGTAGCGAACCTTTCTTTTTTTTTTGCTTTTAGAGCTGGCTTTTTCATATTCGTCGGGGCGAGCGTGTTCCAAGCCCAATGCTGCAAGAAGCTCTACTACTGGAGATGAAGCAATTCCATGATGATGTTCATCTGGTGAATAACCAGCATCTATTGTAGTCCAAGCTCCTCTGGGATCAAAATTAAAACTGCCACCCAAGTTAGTAAGCACATCAAAAGGTGAATTTATTAATTGGGCACTTTTTTGATTCCACAGATGAGTAATTCCCAGAGTCTTTATCTCAACGTTACTCTTTTTTTTGGTTGGTTTCTTGTAAGTTCCATTTAACATTGCAGATGCAATTTTTTGTGCCGATCTATTACCGGCATATAGTTTAAATGCGTTACGACTTGAGCCATCTGCCCAATGACTAATAACTACTGAACAATTCAACTCTGATGTAAGGTGAATAGGTAATGACATACGTAATGCTTCGTTGTCAGGATATGTTTCGAATAACTTTAGTTTTGTTTCTACTATTGATGCATCTGTATTGCTATTATTATCTTTGTTCTTTTTTTTCTTTTTATTAGGTGATTTATCTTCGTATCCAATGTGAGCTAAACGTTCAATCTCTGCTGTAGTGAGAAATTTTAAAACAACTGCAAAAGGATTCTCTTCTCCATTAGCCTGTAAATGAAAACGCACATTAGATTCATCACTCCAATCAAAGCCACCTTCAGCATTTCCAAGAAGAGTATTGGCAGCTTCGAGAAATCCCAAACAGGCAAAAACTTGGCCAGGATTTAATAGATCTACAGGAATTGATGAGGTAGTCATTATTCTTCCTCCTTTCTTGTTTCACTATTATTTTCTTCGTTCTCTCGCGAGGCTTGTTGGTCTGCTGAACGAAGTAATGTTTCCCACCAGGCAAGTCCCCACGGCCCCCAGCGTTTTTGTAAGCGAGCAAAACGCAGAGCTACTTCCTTAGCACGTTCCTGCAAAACTGAAGGTGGCGCTTCATTGCAACCGTTCGTTGAGATAATTGGGCGAGCATATCCGTGATGTGCGGCAATCAAATGAAGGGCAAGGTCTTGAAGATTAGGTTCAAGGTTTTTGAAATCTTGATCTGATTTTGCCAGGAAGAAGGATGCAAATTCGTGACGGTAGCGATCCAGTATTGCGTAATTAATTGGGCCAGGTGTTTTTGCATAGATATGATCATCAGGTGCGTTAAATGCTCTTTGCCAAAGTTCGGAGCGTTTGCCTTCATCGTGGAGTCGGGCTGCAATGGAAAGCATTTCAGCGTATGCCACTGGTAATTTGAGCTTTTGAGCAATTTCCTCAATTTTTACGACAACCCTATTTTGATGTTTTTCGAGAAGTTGATATTTACCGGCTGAACTATCATCTGCTGTTGCACTATCGTTCCGCCATTTCTCAATAATCAAGCAACTCTCTAATTCACCATCTTCGGTTTGTTTGGTTGCAAAAGAAAATCGCTGATACCATCCTAGTTTTTTTGGTTCGTCTATATCTCTCACTCGAAAGCGAACCACTGGTTCACCCTCTATTGGCTCGATCCAATTTTCACCATCGTCAATTGTGTGCGGTATGTTAGCAAAAGTAGAGTCTAGGAGACCATCGTTGTTGAGCCCCGCAAAACATGCATCAAGGACAATCGTTGTGCCAATAAGCTTTTGTTCTATGCTGTCCTTCCTTCTTTTATTGTTTTTCTTATCTGTATTATCAAACAAGAATTCATTTAACTTAAATTTATCAAGAACATCACCATTACGTCCCAGTACGAAAGCAACCACATCGTCTTTCTGTAATTGTGAACTATCGCTAGTAATTTTATCAGATATTCTTTTGTTGGGTGCTTTACTAATAACTTTTGTTGCACGTTTTGTTACCCAATCCATTACTCTGAAAGTCTCTGTTTCTAATATTTCACTGGCATGGGGTGGTGCCGCTTGGAAAAACGCATTTTGTTCGCTTGGTGTCGCTGGATTACCGGTAATACGAACAGGTAAATACTTGCGCCAAACAACAGATGTTTGTGGTTCCTGATCAACCCAACCACGCAACCACGGCTCTATGTTAGGTCGTCCTGTATGTTTTTCAAGTGATGTCATTGACCAGGCATCAACCAATGCTCGTGTGAGGGCGGGATAAAGCGGTGGAGGGGTTGTTGCAGAATCAAGTATTTTTTTTCGTTGTAAAATTTCTTCAGCGGCCAATTCATTCGACTCAACTGAAAGTGTACTAAGTTTAAGTTCTCGAAGTGCACCTGGGCTAACATCGATACCACCTTCGTATTTAGGTAGTAAATCAAACGGCTTTGCGAGGATTGTATTTGATTCTAGTTCAATTAGATATTTTGCTAACTCCTTATTCTCTTTTTCCGTTCTATCCTCATTTAATTTTTTCTCGGCACTTTCGACTATCGCATTTTTTTTAGGTTCATGTAACAGAACATTTACTTTAGCATAACTATCACCGCGCCGATTTACCCGTCCAAGTCTTTGCACCATTCGTTCCCAATGAACTATGTCGGAAACCATGTGCTGGGCATCCATATCGACGCCTACCTCACCAGCAGAAGTAGCAAAAATAAATGCGGGGTGTTCCAGAGTTACATTGTTTCCTGCGATAAATCCATGCTCTTTGAGCCATGATAAAGTTTTCTCACGTTCTAATACCCTTCGTCCTCCAACAAAAAGTTGAATGTAGTCTTCAACTTTTTTAATCCCTTCTTTTTTGTGTTCTTTTGCGAGTTTTAGTAATGCATCCTTAGCTTTCTCTGCATCATTTCTTTTGTGACAATAAATGATTATTGGAATTTTGTTGTTACCCTGATCAGCTAAACTCCAAGCTTCATCAGCCAATTTTTGCGGTAGTTTTTCGTCGACGTTAATATGTACGAGTTTAAGTAATTTTTTTGCATCAAGTCTCTTTCTTGTAATAGTTCCCGGCTTCAAATCTGCTTCAGTTAGACCAAATGTTTCGTTTCCTTTTGTTCGACCGGTTGCAGATAGAGACATAAGTTGGAACTTTGGAATAAGAGATCGAAATGCTTCATCATTAGAGCCGAAAATATTTTTAGAATCATTAGCGATTACTTCGAGAAGCTTCTCAAACGGTGGCACAAGGTGGGATTCGTCAAGTACGAGCAAAGTGTCCGCCCCCATCAATCCGGCATGATACGGTCTCATTTTCCGTGAAGTTCGATAACCCTCAAAGAACAACCGTGAACCTATCATATCGACAGTGCCAACAATGACCGCAGGCAAAGTAGGATTTTCAAGCCATTCCCGATTATCGACGTGTTTCCCTCTCAAAGTTGAAATCGGTAGTGGACGGGAAAGTCCTAATGCCTCTTTGATGTTAGGATTTTTCTCAATAAAACAACGTAGCTCTTCAGCAACTTCAGTAGCCTGATCGACCACGGCACGCCGATCCACGACATAAACTAATCGACGCGGTAATTCCGACCCCATCGCCCTCGCAATGAGCCAGATTGCCATGACAGCAGTCTTACCAAGTCCGGTTGGAATGTCCAATGAACGAGGAATTAAACCAACATTAAAATTTTCCAATAGTTTATTCTGCCAATTAAAAGGTGTATCAGGTTCGTTAAGACCTAACGCGTCGCGAAGCCATGTTTTGGCAATTGAATCTTTTTCAGTTTGATGATTAGTCAGCATTATCATCTAATGTTCTCTAAAATTAAAAAATCCGTGTTCAATACATTATCCATAGCTTTAGCGGTGGCTAATCCGCGTAAATCTGCGGCCAAAAAATTACTCTCAGGATTTTCTCTGTGTTCTTGGTGAACACGCTGAGTGTCACTTCTTTTATTTGTGTCCAACGAACGGAGCGAGACGCTCCGTCTACGGGTGGATTCCCCGCACGCCAATCGGCATTGGTAGTCGTACGGTTTATGATCGGTAGCGGTTTCAAATACAACTGGAAATTCAATCGACATGCTTGGTTAGGCTATTATTTATTGCTTATGCTTTGTATAGTTAGAAACGGGTTGAAATAATGAAATGGATTTTTTCATTATTTGGAATTAGTGATTATTTATTAGTTAAACTAAATGATTTCTCAAATTATATTTCTCAATAGAAAGTTAAAATTTGTGTTGAATTTGTAATTAGAATACGGCGAACAATTTATACATAATTTTTTACAACTCTTTAAAATAACATAAACTTTATTGACTTTGTAATAATAATATTAAATGTCAACATGAATGATTAAATTTTTTGAGAAATATTTACCTTGAGAGATGAAGAATTTAAGCCATCTGGCAATAAAACTTGAAATCGGTCTTCTGCATCATCTACCTGTAGAACAATTTCCGCGTTCCCAGGTGGATAGTCTTTTGGAGATTTTAATATGATAAAACTTCCTCCCATTTGTGTAATCGGAACAACACAATCCGCCAAAACAAGTTCCATATTCACTTTTGCTGAATGAGTAGACTGTAAATTTGTAATTGTCATGGATAATAAACTGATTCAACAAGCCGAACGTTATATAATGAAAAGAAACGTTCTCCTTACGAAACAATTGGGTATTGGAATTCATGGTGTTGTTTATGTTGCTATTGACAAGCAAAAAATGGAAAGATTTGCCGTTAAAATCCACCGGTATAAAGAAGCTTATCAGCGAGAATGTGCAATATATCGGCGTTTGGCAAAATTAGAGGTTTACCAAATTCAAGGATGCAACGTACCTCTATTACTAGGACAAGATGATGAGATATATGCAATTGAAATGACAATTGTAAGCCGACCATTTGTTTTGGATTTCGCTGGAGCATATTTAGATCATCCTCCCGATTTCCCGGAAAATGTGTGGGACGATTGGGAAAAAGAAAAAATTGCACATTTTGAGAATGACTGGCCAGCAGTTGAATTCATTTTAGCCGAATTTCGTATGCATGGAATATTTCTCTATGATATTTCAAAAAATAACATTTCATTCCGCGATCCCGGTTATGTCTAACTCTAATCGCGCCCCATTGAAGTATGTTCTTTTAAAGAGTTTTATACCTTAAGAAGAATCGTTATTTCCACGCTCCAACGAGCGTGGCCCCATTGAAGGAGGAGCTTGCCAAATGGCGACTCCTTGCCTACATTCCAATAATGAATTTAACATTAAGCATTCCTAACGAGTTGGCAGAGTCATTAGCCTTTGATTAAAAAACGTTTGAAAACGACGTTCGTTTGGATCTTGCCGTGCTTTATTATCAGCAGGGCAAGCTGTCTCCGGGTCGGGCTGCCGAGTTAGCCGGATTGAAGCGAATTGAATTCGAAAGGATTTTTGGTGATCGAAGCATTGTTCGCGCATACTTGGAAGAGGGTATTGAACATGAACTAAGTGTTGATATCTAACCCGGCGACACCGGAAATATAAAGATATTAACGGAGGGCTCAGACATCGACTATGCTCAGTCCGGAACAAGTCTTCCCTACCCTATCTTCCGTTATTTATGAATTAAACTTTTATTAACTATAATCCTCAGCATATTATCTTACTGGCATGCTTCACATGTTCCGCCATTGATGAGCGCATCTATTGAGCAAGCTTGCTTTTCCGCTTCTGTATACTGAGTTGATTCTGTAGTACCATTAACATCAGCAGTTTTAATAACATCTGTTGATCCGTTATTGTTCATTGGTCCACGAACCTGACTCTTCATACTCACTGTCGCTTTTTCAATATTGGATGCTCCAAGTGTGCGAAGATAATAAGTCGTTTTTAAACCTTTGCGCCAGGCATCACGATACATATGCGATAATGTTTTTAAATTTGGTTGTGCTAAAAACAGATTGACTGATTGTGACTGGTCAATCCATTTTTGTCGACGTGCGGCAGCTTCGATAAAATATGTTGAATCTATGCTGAACGCTGTCAGGAATTTCTTTTTCAAATTAACCGGTATGTTATCAATATTATTCAACTCGCCATCAAAGTACTTTAACTGATCAATCATATCTGAATCCCAAAGTCCCTGGCTTTTCAAATCGTTGACCAAATATCGATTTAATACAATAAACTCACCTGATAAATTACTTTTCACAAAAAGGTTTTTATAGGTGGGTTCAATGCAAGGTGTACTTCCCATAATATTGGAAATTGTTGCCGTTGGGGCTATAGCCAGGACATTACTGTTTCGCATGCCGTGCGACTTAATTTTTTCACGCAGTGGTTGCCAGTCCATTTTCCCTTCAACCGGTACATCAATTGGAATTCCTCGCTCCTCTTCTAATATTTTCAAAGTATCTTGTGGCAATAAACCTCTGTCCCACTTTGAGCCGGAAAATGTGCTATATGCACCACGCTCTTTGGCAAGATCACACGATGCTTCATATGCGTAATAGGCAATCGCTTCCATAAATTCGTCGTTAAATTCCACTGCTTTATCTGACGCAAAAGAAATATCTTTTTTATAAAGCGCATTTTGAATACCCATAACACCAAGACCAATTGGCCGATGTCGCCTGTTGGATGTTTCAGCTGCCTTTGTGGGGTAAAAATTTATATCGATGACATTATCTAACGCACGCAAGGCAACTTGTATGGTATCCCGCAGTTTTTCGTGATCAAGTGATCCATCATCATTAAGGTGATTCTCAAGAACCACCGATCCCAAATTACAAACTGCTGTTTCGTCCTCGCTGGTATTAAGCGTTATTTCAGTGCACAAATTTGAACTGTGAATTACACCTACATGATCCTGTGGATTCCGAATGTTACAGGCATCTTTAAACGTTATCCATGGGTGACCGGTTTCAAACAACAGGGTAAGCATTTTTTTCCAGAGATCAAGTGCCGAAATTTTTTGACCAAGAATTCTGCCCTCTTCAGCCTGCTTTTCGTAATGAAGGTAACGCTCTTCAAATTTTTGCCCATATGTTTCATGGAGATCCGGCGTTTCATTAGATCGAAACAACGTCCAGTCCTGCCGTGCTTCCATACGTTTCATGAATAGATCCGGAATCCAGTTAGCCGTATTCATGTCATGCGTGCGACGACGATCGTCTCCAGTATTCTTACGTAATTCCAGGAAATCAACAATATCGTTATGCCAGGTTTCGAGATAAGCACAACCTGAGCCGCGTCTTTTGCCACCTTGATTGACGGCAACGAGTTGATCATTGTGCAATTTAAGAAATGGGATTACTCCCTGACTTTCACCGTTTGTTCCTTTAATATAACTTCCGGTACCGCGAACAGATGTCCAACTGCCGCCAAGACCGCCGGCCCATTTTGACAGAAATGCATTTTCAGCAATTCCGCGGTGCATTATAGACTCAATACTATCATCAACTTTATAAAGATAGCAGGATGAAAGCTGACTGCGCAGCGTTCCACTATTAAATAATGTGGGTGTCGATGAACAGAACCGTCGACCTTTGTACATTGAATAAAGTTTAATTACCCAATCTTCTTTTGCTAAAGAATCTTTGCTTTCGCCTTTTTTTTCTTCAAGAAACAGACCCATAGCCACACGCATCCAAAAAATTTGGGGTGTTTCAATTCGCCGTTGAACATCACCTGTTTTATCGACAATTAGGTAACGGTCAAAAAGAGTTTGAATGCCGAGGTATTCAAAATCCAGATCGGCCATCGGATCAAGTGCATCCGATAGCCGTTCCAGATCATAGTTTAGTAGTCGTTTGTCTAATCGTTCTATCTTTACACCGTGTCCGATGTATTTTAAAAATGCCTGGCTGTGAAAATGTTTTAGCCGCCCGACACCATCGCGTAATATATCCCACCCAAGAACTTCCTCATATATATAAGAAAGTAAAATTCGGGCAGAAAATTTAGCAAAGTCGGCATCTTTTTCTATTAAAGTTTTAGAATTCAGGATGATTGTTTTCTTCAACTCTTCTACAGTCATCTCTGCAAATATTGAACGGCGTAACTCAAATTCGATATCGTCTTTACTCATGTTGAGTTCAAGACCGATAGTTGCAAAATCTATTCTTAATCTAAGGTCGTGGCCATCCCAAAAAAATGTGGTTCCGTCTGATTTTTTTACTACGATCATTGCATCCTGACGGATTTCTCCCTCGGAAGCCTGACTAGTTTTTACTCTCAGATGTGTTCTGTGAGATCGATAGATAATATAATTCGAGGCTACCTTATAATGACCCTGCCTCATTAGTTCTTCCTCAACAAGATCCTGAATCACTTCAATATGAACTCTGTGCTGTCCGGTTGATTTGAGTTTCTCTTCAACTGATCGAGCAATATCTACAGCCGGACTGGAATTTCTATTTAAGGAAAGGAATGCTTTGCGCACTGCAATCTCTACCTTATTTGCATCCCAAGGTGCTTCCATACCATTACGACGTACAACTGTTACCTGTAGTGAAAATGGATGTCGGGTCATTTTTTTTGATCGTTTAAAAACCAGACTTTTAGCAACATCGTGAGCGTTATGTTCAATGAGTGCTTTTTCAATCAAAAGGTATACGTCGTGAGCTGACAACGTTAGGCCTGCGCCGCCGCTTGTCTGTTCGATTAATGCAGTAGTAACTGCAGTAGCAACTTCTGCTACAAATAACTGATTTTTTTCAGTAAAAATAGCCTGAACCTCACGTGATAAAAGTAAGTTTGTCAGAGCGTTTCCAATTGTCTCGGCAATTTCAGCCAGATCAAAATCAACGACGCCATCCTTGGCATGGACTTTTATATTTTCAGGTTGCTCAAGTAAATCGTTTGACACAACTTCTCGCCAATTATAATGGGTTTTTTTCTCATCTGAATCATTTGAATAGCGTTTAAGTGCGAGGTCTTCTTCTAGTGGAATATTATTTATCATTATTATTAGAATATTTTAATTTGTTATACGGTCTTAGTGTAGTTCGGAAAAATTTAGAAATTAACTATTTTGTGCGGTTATTGCATAACAAATCAGGAAAATTTTTTGGCTGGATTTACAGATCGTCATCACTACCAGTTTCCAGCGCAGATGCCTTCTGGTATTCAGTAACACGACCTTCAAAGAAGTTTTGTTCTTTTTTAATATCCATCATTTCCGCCAACCAGGGAAACGGATTCTGCACACCCGGATTGAGTGGCGGTAATCCGACACCCTCCAGGCGTCTATCTGCGATAAAGTCTATATAAAGTTCAAATTGTTCGGCGCTTAGGCCTAACGAATTAATCGGTAGGCAGTCACGAATAAAATCTTTTTCCAAATCAACTGCTTCAACCATTAACTGAATTAAATCTTGTTGAAATTCCGGTGTCCAAATATCAGGATTTTCTTCGATTAGATCCATTAATAAATTCCTTAACAGTTGAATGTGATTCGATTCATCACGCAGGGTATATCGAAACATTTGCCCGATGCCTGGAAATTTATTTTGGCGATAGAGAGATAATATCATGCCAAATAATCCGTAAAACTGAGTACCTTCCATGCATTGACCGAACGTAAACATATTTTTGGCAAACAGTTGTTTATTTTCAGTCTTGGTTAAATCAATGTCGCGACGAAGAGATTTTGAAATTCGGGTAACATATTCAGTTTTCTTTTTTATTGTCTCAATATCCTCGAACATCGCTTCGCATTCATGCGGATTGAGTCCAAGTGAACTAAGCATGTAAACAAGTGAGTCAGCGTGAATATTTTCTTCATGGGCATGACGTCCAAGGACTAATTTGAGTTCAGGTGCTGTCACACATTCTCTAATTACATGAATTATATTATCTCCGACAATTCCTTCAGCTGCAGAAAAATAACCGATTCCCATTTTAATTATCCATCTCTCAATATCTGTTGTTTCTGAAGAACGCCAATGTTCGCAGTCTTTTTGCATCGGGACATCTTCAGGTTCCCAGTGATTGGCCTTCATTGTTCGATAAAGTTCATAAGCCCACTGATATTTCAGTGGAAGAATATTAAAATGCATCGTTTCGCGGCCATTAATTACACTTTTTGCAGCGATAGATTTTTCTGCTTTATCGCGGTCTAAAACGAATTTTTTGGTACCGATAGTATAGGTTATGGTGTCCATAATGATTGACTTACAAATTTGGTGTTAAAATTACTTAATTGAATAGAGTGATATGAGCATTGTATGAATAGTTTTAAAAATTACAACACAATATATTGTGGTTTTTAGTAAAATATACCCCAACATATAGTGTCAATAGATTTTTTGGTTTTTTTAAATTTTTTCTAAAAAATGAAATATAATAATCTATAAAGCGTTATTAATGTATTAAAATAGCCAAATAAATTGAATAAACAGTCATGAATTTCCTCACTTGTAGGCTAACTCGCAAGATTAACTTATTCCAAATTTTTTGGCCAGTTTATTCACAATTAAGAAGCCTTAAAACAGGGTTATTCACAAGATTCACAAGATATTAACGATAGCAATTTGTTAGCTTAAAAATTAATATAGTGAAGAATAATTGGCAATTACTGTAACTTTTAATGCTTTTCGGTGATTAATATTCAAGTGAGTGTTCAAATTCTACAACCATTGACATGGCAGCAATTGCACAACATGCTGATTTCAAATAGTAAAAGCATGCAAGTCGAAATAAAAGATTTAAAAAAAGAGCATGACGAGCAACTCATGCAAAAGGCCGGTATAGGCGATGAAGCGGCAATTGAAGAAATAATTAATAGATGGAAAAATCCGTTGATCAATTTTTTTTATCGATCACTAAGATCGTTTGAACAATCAGAAGATTTAACACAGACGGTCTTTATTCGACTCTATCGTGCAGCTCCTAATTATGTGCCCAAAGCAAAATTTTCAACATACCTTTTTCAAATAGCCAGACATTTATTAATAAATGAGTATAGACGATCAGTTAGAAAACCACTCACAATTTGTGATCCGTTGGAATTCACAACTACACCGGCAAACTTAAATAATGATCTCCGGATTAAAGAAATTGAAGAATTGTTTTCAAATGCTTTAGATGAATTACCGGAAACTCAAAAAACAGCACTACTACTATATAAACAACAAGAGCTAAGTTATAAAGAAATATCAGATACTATGGATGCTTCAGAAAGTGCTGTAAAAACTTGGATATTTCGCGCACGGCAGAACCTTAAGGAAGCACTGAAAGATATTCTATGAAATCTGAAAAAACAAATTCATTCGACCCTGTAATCGAAAAAATTTTTGGCGAAAAGGTCACTTGCAGTAACGATTTTACTAAAAGAACAATTGAACGAATTAGTATGGAAGATCAACAACAGGTTGATTTAAAAATAGACGAAATACTAAAATATTATCCCATAGAAACCTCAACTGGTTTTTCTGAAAAAACTCTCAGGCTTATACGTTTGGAAAATAATTATAACAAAAAAATTATACCACTCTTTAAAAACTTAGTTGGCCTAACAGCAATAGCTGCTGCAATTGTCTTTGCATTTATATCTGTTAAAAAAATAAATGAACCAATACTAACTGAAAAATTTTCAGCTTCGAATAAATATAATTCATTAAATTCAATACCGACAATCCAGGTAAGAAATAAATATGTGGTAGCACAAAACAATGTTGATGATGTAAACAAATTACCGGTAATGACAGATATATTTCTCATGGCAGAAGGTTTATTAGATGCCCAAATATTATTACAGGATGAAAACATAGGAACACTGGCAATTGTAACAGATTAAAATGAAAAATAATTTCAGTTTAGCAGAAAAAATTAATAAAATCATTATGAACAACTTCAGTAAAACAAACGTAGCTAATTATATTATAATCTTATCATTAATTTTTGTAAATTCTGTTATAGAATTATCAGCAGAGATTAAATTTACAGGCCCTAACAATAACGACACTAACACAATTGAGTTAATTAATAAAGAATTGGAACATCCTCTTACGAAAAATAATAATAAGGCAGTTAGTGATGCTAAAATGCTTGAACGGTTCCTCCAGCTTACTCCTGACAAACTCACACGAATGAGACTCGTCATCGAAAAAATTGAAAAAATGAGTGCCAATGAAAAAAAAGCATTAAGCAAACGTTTGAAACAATATTATGAATTAGAACCTGTTGTGCAAAAATCATTGCGAAATCAATGGGATAAAATACCGGTTGCAGAACGACACTTATTACGTAAACATTTCTTCGACTTAAATCCAATTGAAAGAGAGACAGAACAAGCCAAGTTAACCAAAATGAAATCTGAAGAAAGATTTACTTATTATCACGAAATTTTATCAACAATGAAAAACAAATTACGGGTTGTAAATAACAGTGGAATTAACAATAATTCAAGTAGTAACGAGATAATTTCCAAATAAATTATTATTTATATGGACTGGAGAACTGTTAAAAAATTTCGGGATATTATTTATCAAAAATCCAACGGAATTGCTAAAATAACGATCAACCGCCCAGAGAAACGTAACGCATTTAGACCGGAAACAGTTTTTGAAATGATTGAGGCATTTTCGGATGCAAGAGAGGATAGTAATATTGGTGTAATATTATTAACAGGTTCAGGACCTCACACAGATGGTAAGTATGCGTTTTGTTCCGGTGGCGATCAAAGTATACGTGGCAAAGCAGGTTATATTGATAATAGCGGCACACCAAGATTAAATATATTAGATCTGCAACGACTAATACGATCCATGCCCAAAGTTGTTATTGCACTAGTAGCAGGTTATGCGATTGGTGGTGGACATGTTTTGCAAGTCATCTGCGATCTGACAATTGCCGCTGATAATGCAATTTTTGGTCAAACCGGACCCAAGGTGGGTAGTTTCGATGCCGGATTTGGTAGTAGCTATCTGGCCCGAATTGTTGGACAAAAAAAGGCGAGAGAAATTTGGTTTCTTTGCCGCCAGTATAATGCAGATGAAGCTTCAAAAATGGGTCTTGTAAATAAAGTCGTACCAATTGAGCAACTCGAAGAAGAAGGTATTGAATGGGCAAATGAAATATTATCTAAAAGTCCATTGGCAATTAGATGTATAAAATCTGCACTCAATGCTGATTGTGATGGCCAGGCGGGGCTACAGGAATTAGCTGGAAATGCCACACTACTTTATTATTTATCTGAGGAAGGGTGTGAAGGTCATCAAGCATATCTAGAAAAAAGAACCCCTAAATTCACAGATTATCCCTGGTTGCCTTAAATTACATACCCCATTTGTCTATTTTTTAATATTTTTACTTTTCACCATTTTTTATAGTCTCTATATAGTTACTTTAAAAAATGCACAAAACTAAATTTTATTATAATCTTTTACTTATTTCATTAATTTTTATTACTACTACTAAGCTTCAGGCACAATTTTTCATGTCAATTGAAGAATTACCGGGTGGTATAAATGAAAATTCTGCACTTGCTATCTCTGATCTTCAAAATTTCATTGTGGGTTCAAGTAGTACTAATAATGGCACTGAATCATTGTGGTGGGAAGAATGGGTTCATAGCTCACCGATGGGTGATTTAACTGGCGGAACTTTTGAGAGTGTTGCTAATGCCATTAGCGCAGATGGCTTGGTAACTACTGGTTATGGAACTAGTGCAAACGGTAAAGAAGCTTACAGCTGGACTAAAACCGGTGGTATGGTTGGTATAGGTGATTTATCAGGTGGAACATTTAGCAGCGAGGGATTAGGTGTATCCGGTGATGGAAGTATTATAGTTGGAAAGAGTGAAAGCTCAAATGGCACAGAAGCATTCAGTTATACAACTACTGGCGGCATGCAAGGATTGGGTGATTTATCAGGTGGTGGCTTTAACAGTCAAGCTAATGCAGTTTCAAGAGATGGTAGTGTAATTGTCGGTCAAGGGGAAAGCGCCTCAGGAACTGAAGCATTTAGTTATACAACCGCTGGAGGCATGCAGGGATTAGGTGATCTCGCCGGTGGAGGTTTTAGCAGTACTGCAAATAGTGTCACAACTGATGCATTGGCGACAGAAACCGTGATTGTAGGTAGCAGTGAAAGCAGCAATGGTACGGAAGCATTTCGATGGACTGCATCAGGTGGTATTATAGGATTGGGTGATCTTGGAGGAGGAGCATTTTCTAGTGTTGCCAACGATGTTAGCCAGGATGGTAATAGAGTAGTTGGAAATGCTACAACAGCGTTGGGACAAGAAGCATTTTTGTGGGACTCTAATGATGGAATGGTTAGACTACAGAACTATATCGTAAATGATTTTGGGTTTGATTTAACTGGCTGGCATCTTCTAACGGCACAATCAATCAGAGGTGATGGTCATGTGATTGTTGGAACAGGTATTAATCCAGATGGTGAAATGCAGGGATACGTATTTTCTGAATCTGGATATGCAATTCCATTTCACTTTAATCCCTCAATTGGAATTGCTATACTTGCCTTAATAATGGGTGCTGAAACTAAGAGAAGAAAACTAAAAAAAGTTTAGTTTTACCGAAGTATCTTTCTTCTTGGTAAGCTTCCAAGGTCACACGTCACACATCCAAATGGGAATAAATCATACCTCCTGAAGCTCACCAGCAATATCAATCCCCTGGTTATATAGTAATTGTGTTTGAAGCTTAATATAGATGCCTGTGGTTAATATTAGAATAAATTGAGAGATCAACAAATTTGATAAACAATTTACCCAATATACCCAACTGCCCAAAGAATTTATTCCGACTATTAAAGAGAAGATCACAAATATTAAGCAATTTGATCCAAATGCGACAGTGATAAGATGAATCGCCTTTTCACGTCTTATTCTTTGTCGAAATACTACAATAATACCATAAGTCAGAATAAATAAGGAAAGTAGTATACCAAATTTTGAAGGATAAAATACCTCCAATAATATTGCTGTTAGTATAGTTACAATTATACCATGACGTAATCTTAAATAGAGCGTTGAAAATAGAATAAATAGTGAGAATAATTCAATATGAATTCCCCATTTTGAAAGATATTCATTAATTTTAACTATTAAAATGAGTAAAAAAAAATTGGAAAACAATATTACCCACAGTCTATAATCCCGATTAACCATATTTTTCAAAATTACTATTTATTAATTTCTGGGTTTATTGGGAGAAGTACAACTACTTCCTCTAAACTTAATAATTGTTGATCCAGTTTGACATCACCATTTTGAAATAGACCATTACTATCCATTTTCACATTTTCTATTTGACCAATAGTTAGTCCATCAGGAAATGCCCCACCTAATTTTGAAGAAACTAGACGGATTGAGTTAATATTAGAACTAACGTCTGGTGGTATATTACGCACAAGTCCAGATGGTTGAGAAAAAACTAAATTAACACTCCCACTATAAATAACGGGTCGCTCATCATTTTCAATATGAGCAGCTATTCTGAAATTAATATCGCTGACCAATTCAACCACTGAAGTATTGCTGTGAACTTCTTTAATACGACCAACCACACCACCTGAGTAGATTACTGCCGCCCCTTCTACAATATTGAAATTGTGTCCTTTGCTAATAATCACCTGATGCCACCAACTGTTGATGTCACGACGAATAACTCTAGCAACCTCATTTCTATAAATTACATGTGATTGTAAATTGAGTAGCTTCTCGAGCCTTTTCAATTCACTAGTTAACGTTTCAAATGTTTGTAATCGTAATTCATAAGCAGCATTTAAACGTGCTAAATCCTTACCTGCTTCAATAATTTCTGCTTTGGAATGATTATGAAGCGACCAGTTATTTTGAAAATTTCTAATTTCCGAGAGCGCACTCCAAACAGGTGCCTGAAACTCGTAAAAGGTTACTCTTAGAAAAGATTTTACAACGACAGGGATGATCCACCAAATAATAAGTAGAGTTACCAGAGCTAAAATCGGTTTTCCGGAAAAAATCTGATTTTTGAGCAATTGGCTTACTGTTTAACGATTAGGATGCTCCTGATTTAAGCAACCACTGAAGATTTTGAAGTACAACCCCAGTACCATTTGCTACAGCACGTAATGCATCATCTGCTACAATAATCGGCAATCCTGTCTTTTCACTTATTAATAAATCTAATTTTCGAATCAAGGATCCGCCACCAGCCATAACAATACCACGATCAACAAGATCAGCTGAGAGTTCAGGAGGACAACGCTCCAATGCATTTCTGACTAGATCAACAATCGAATTTAATGTTTCTAACAATGGTTGCCTGACTTCAGTCGAAGTAATATGCAATGTTTTTGGAAGTCCGGCAGTATAGTCACGCCCTTTAACTTCCAATGTTAACTCTTCATCCAATGGTAGCGCAGAGCCAATTTTAACTTTTATTTCCTCAGCGGTACGAACTCCGATCATTAATTTATAAGCTCGTTTCATATAACTGATTATTGCATCATCCATTTCATCACCACCGACACGAATACTTTTTGAAAACACAACACCTGAGAGTGAAATTATTGCTACTTCAGTAGTACCGCCACCGATATCGACAATCATGCTAGCAGTAGGCTCGACAATTGGCAATCCTACACCAATAGCAGCTGCCATCGGTTCTTCAAGCAAGACAACATCTCTAGCGCCTGCATGTTGAGCAGACTCCCTAACGGCTCGTCTTTCGACTTCAGTAATACCAGAAGGAACAGCAATAACAACTCGAGGTGGGGCAAACTTCATAGTGTGATGGACTTTACCAATAAAATAGCGAAGCATTGCCTCAGTAATTTCAAAATCAGCAATCACACCATCTTTCATTGGACGCAGTGCAGTTATATTACCGGGTGTACGACCGAGCATTCGTCTCGCTTCATTTCCTACTGCCACAACTTTTTTAGTGTCATTTCTAATAGCTACAACACTGGGCTCTTGCAGTATTACCCCTTTATCTTTTACGAACACTAAAGTATTAGCTGTTCCTAAATCTATGCCTACATCATTTGAAAAAAAGCCGAGATATTTTCCTAACATTTCTCATAAAGTTTAAGTTTCATTCAGTAATTGTTTGTCTAGTTTGTTGAAAGTTAAATTTAATTTTATTATTAGTCACTAAAGTCAAAATATTATTATTAACAGCTTACTCGATAGTTACTAACTTTTAAACGGTTATGCCCTGATACCAGCATTATAAAATGTGATTTTATAAAATATAAATTGTTCCAAAAAAAATTAATTTTTTTATTCAGAAGTTATTAAAATAGAAATTAATTTAGATTGTCTAATGAACCTATTAACTTATTGAATCAACCAATAAAAAACATCGGGGCAATGAATTTAACTTTAATGTTTAATAAAATCCTATATCAGGGCTAACGCTATTAATGTAATATGTTTCTATCAACAGTTCAACAGCATGGAGGTGGAATTGTATCAGATTTGGGAATAGTCCTTGCTGCTGCAGCAATTGTCGCATTAATTTTTCATCGTTTCAAACTACCGGTAATTTTTGGTTATATACTTTGTGGAATCTTATTGGGGCCAAATTTATTTCCCCATTCTGCGATTAATGACCTTCACACGGTGAATGAACTGAGTGAGCTAGGAGTCATTTTTTTACTATTTTATATTGGCCTGGAGTTTGATCTGAGAAAACTACAAAGCTTGTTTATACCGGCTATGACCGCACTGGTACTACAAACAATCGCTATGATTTTGCTGATCATGTTTTTCACTCCAATGCTGCAATGGAGTCCGATAAACAGCATTTTCCTTGGGAGTCTACTGGCTATCAGCTCATCAATGGTAACAATTCAAGTATTGAGATCCCAAGGACGAATAAAACACCCACATGCTCAATTAGCGATTTCAATTTTGATTCTAGAAGATATCCTGGCAATTCTTATACTCGTTGTACTCTCAGGAGTCGCCGCCTCAGGTAAGTTTGAGTGGGGATCAGTTTGGAAAATCATCATGTTCATTGGCATATTTATCGTTGGCATATTTTACTCCGGTAAACTGGTCGCTCATCGTTTAATAAACTATTTGAATAAGATTGGCAGCCTCGAACTGATCACAATTTTTTCGATCGGTATAGCCTTAGGACTAAGTGTCCTGGCGCATAAATTTCAATTCTCAATGGCCTTAGGTGCTTTCATGGGTGGTGCTATTCTCTCTCAATCACCGTTATCTGATATGATTGAAAAATCAAATCGTCCTATGCGCGATGTCTTTAGTGCAATATTTTTCGTATCTATTGGGATGTTGATAAAGCCTGAACTCTTACTACAAGACTGGAAATGGATAATTGTATTATCATTTTTTGTTTTAATCGGAAAAATTTTAGCCTGTTGGTTAGGTCCATTCCTGGGAGGACATCCATCTCGAAGTGCATTTAAATCTTCAATTGCCAAGAGCCAGATCGGAGAGTTCAGTTTTATAATTGCAGGTCTCGGTCAAACATTGGGTGTAACTGATGAACGTTTATTGAGTTTTGCAGTTGGAATTGCTCTTATAACAATTCTCACTACACCTATTCTCAGTAAAAATTCGGAATCTTTATTTTTATTATTCTCAAGATTTGTCCCCAAGCAACTGCTTGTCGTTAGTCAATTTTATAGATCAATCCTTGACTCTATATCTGTAGACATCAGTAATAGCCAGACAATCTTTCAATTTAAGCGACCTGCATTTCAAATATTCAGGAATTTTTTTATCATTAATGGCATAATTTTGGTCGCCTATTTCCTGGCCAATAAATTGCAAAACAGCACCTATCTGAATAATTATGCATTGAGTGTGCAATCCATAACCTGGCTGTGCACCGCATTATTACTGACCCCATTTCTCATCGGAATGATTAGAAACCTAAATGAAATAATTATGCAAATTTTTGAATCCACTTTTCAAGCCAACGAAAATGACCAGCAAATTAAATTTAATATTATTAAGATTTTTCAAAAATTAACCCTGATGGTTTTAATAATAATTGTGGGTGGAATTTATTTATCTGCCTCAGCAGCATACTTCCCAAGTGGAACTTCATTATTAATATTTCTTAGCCTAATCTGCATAGTCGTTATCTTTTTCAGAGGTCAAATCTCCACTATTGAATGTCATTTAGAACAGATGTTTATCCGGACATTTGAACAAAAAACTGAAACAAAAGAAGAAATACATAGAAAAGAAACATTTAATGAAATATCTAAAAAATATCCATGGCCGGTAAAATTGTGTGAAGCAAAAATTGCACCGGGTACTGTTGCATGTGGCCAACGGATAAAAGATTTTGATTTGAGAAATCAGACAGGTTGTACAATAATAGCTGTCGAACGCGAAAAATTTAATTTTATACATCCAAGTCCTGAATTCCCAATTTTTCAAGGTGATAAACTGACCCTGCTCGGCACTGAGTCTCAAAATAAAAAATCTCAGACTTATCTGGCATCTAAACAAAATGATGTGAATGAGACCAAACAAAACCGATCAATCAAGATGGATCAAGTTTACCTGGGATCGAAATCGATGCTCAACGAAAATACTTTGGCCGCAGCAAATATTCGGAAAAATTTTGGCGTAAATGTCATTGGATTACAAAGAGGGGCTGAACAAATTACTTCTCCTCAAGCAGATGAATTATTAAAATCTGGTGACGTTCTCTACGTTATCGGTGATGAAAATTCCATTAATAAATTTATCCAACATAATAGTACCGCAGAAAATACGGGTTAATATCTTGCTAGATTGTGAACAATTAGTTGAACTCATACATTGACAATAGTTATTTGGAAAATTTTATTTCGACTTTAATAACACTTCGAATTCATAAAAAATTCTGTACATAATAAATGAGTGACAATTTAAAACACGAATGCGGTGTAGCTCTCATTCGCTTGTTAAAGCCGCTGCAGTTTTACGAACACAATTATGGCACTCCCCTTTATGGGTTTCACAAACTATTTCTATTGTTGGAAAAACAACATAACCGAGGACAGGATGGTTGTGGAATCGGTTCTGTGAAATTAAATATGTCACCCGGTCAGCCCTATATGTTTCGTGACCGTGAGATTAAAACAAATTCACTTGATCGTATTTTCAACCGACAATTAGCTGATTATGATAAATTGATACAAGAAGGACTAATTATCCCGGAAATTGCCCAAACAGTAAAAAATTATTTTGAATTTGGTGGTGAGGTACTCATGGGGCATTTGCGATATGGAACTTCCGGTAAATTTGACCAGAGCAGTTGTCATCCCTATGTGCGGAGAAGTAATTGGCCGACTAAAAACTTAATGCTGTTGGGAAATTTCAATATGACCAACACTGATAAGCTTAATCAGTTTTTGATAAATCGCGGACAACATCCAATTTTTGAAACAGATACCCAGAGTGTTCTTGAGGAAATTGGCTTTCATCTCGATGAACAGCACAATGAAATTTATCGTCAGATGAGAGATTCGGGCAACACCGGTGTTGATATTCCTGAAATAATAAGTGATCAACTTGATCCGGTAAATATTTTAAATAAATCTGCACAAGTCTGGGATGGCGGTTATACGATTGCAGGTTTGATAGGAAATGGTGACGCGTTTGCAGCGAGAGATCCAAACGGCATCAGACCTTGTCATTACTATCAATCAGATGAAATTGTTGCCATCGCTTCAGAGCGAGTGCCTTTGATGACAGTATTTGATATACCTAAAGATGAAATCCGGGAAGTCGAACCGGGTAATGTTATTTTAATTAAAAATAATGGTGAGATTACCAGTAAACGTTTTGCTGAAACAAAAAAAACCACACCCTGCTCCTTTGAGCGTATCTATTTTTCTCGAGGGAATGATCCCGATATTGACTGCGAACGCAAAGCTTTGGGAAAAGCACTTTCATCGCGAATTCTCGATTCAATAGATTGCGATATGAAAAACACTGTCTTCAGCTTTATACCCAATACTGCTGAAACTGCTTTTTACGGCTTGATGGAAGAATTGAGAAATAAAAGAAGGGTTTCTGTTAAACAAAGAATATTAGAAGCCCATAAAGAAAATAAAATTACTGAAAATTTATTAGATGAGTTAATATTAGATAACTGGCCAAGAGGGGAAAAAATTGCCCATAAAGATGTTAAATTAAGAACGTTTATCAGCCAGGAAAAAAGCCGCGGAAAACTGGTTGCCCACGTCTATGATATCACTTATGGCGTAGTTAAACCCGATGATAATCTTGTTATAATAGACGACTCAATAGTTCGCGGTACAACTTTGAGAAAATCTATTCTTAAAATTCTCACCCGTACACAGCCCAAAAAAATAGTTATCTCATCGACGGCACCGCAAATACGTTATCCAGACTGCTATGGCATCGATATGTCAGAGCTCGGTAAATTTATCGCCTTTCAAGCGACTATAGAATTGATAAATGAACAAGGGAAAAAAGACCTGATTCTTGAAACCTATCAAAGGTGTTGTGAAGAGATTGAGAAACCCGTAGATGAAATGAAAAACTGTGTGAAAGATATTTACAGTCCATTTTCAACAGAAGAAATTTCAAAAAAAATAGCAGAACTTGTTTACCCTCATAGTTCTGATTGGCATGGGCCTCTTGAAATTATTTTTCAATCAATAGAAGATTTACACAGTGCAATTCCCAATCATCAGGGCGACTGGTATTTCACGGGTGACTATCCAACACCTGGCGGATTCGAAGTAGTCAATAAAGCTTTTATTCATTATTATGAAAAAAAGAGTGGACGTGTCTATGACACTAAATTTCCTTTAACACAATATGGGTAAAGCAAAAGCATATACTAAAGCCGGTGTTGATATTGACTTGGCTGATGGGATCAAAAAAGGTTTAAAATCTCAGTTAAAAAAAGCAACTAGACCTGAAGTGTTAGGCAGCATTGGTGGCTTTGGCGGTTTATTTGATCTGAGTAAATCCAAATTTAAAAACCCGGTGCTCGTCAGCAGTACAGATGGTGTTGGCACAAAACTTAAAATCGCTTTTGCCTCTGGACAACATAAAGGCATCGGCGAAGATATCGTCAATCATTGCTTAAACGATATCGCAGTTGTAGGAGCTGAGCCATTGTATTTTCTCGATTATTTTGGTGCCGGAAAATTGGATGCAAAAGTTTTTCACCAGGTATTGACTGGAATGGCTAAAGCTTGCACTGCTGCAAAATGTGCACTCATTGGTGGAGAAACTGCGCAAATGGCCGGATTTTATAAAGACGACGAATATGATATCGTTGGAACAATCGTTGGCATCGCTGAAAAAAATAAATTGTTATCAGGAGCTCCAACAAAACCGGGTGATGTAATAATTGGCATTGGCTCAAACGGACTTCACACTAACGGATACTCGCTAGCCAGAAATTTGTTTTTCAAAAAAATGAGGCTCAAGGTAAATGATCCGTTTCCGGGTGAAAAAAGATCGGTTGCATCCGTCTTACTAAAATCGCACCTGAATTATGCTAATCT
Source organism: Opitutales bacterium (assembly GCA_021772565.1). Taxonomy (GTDB): domain Bacteria; phylum Verrucomicrobiota; class Verrucomicrobiia; order Opitutales; family JAJFLR01; genus JAJFLR01. The sequence goes on from JAJFLR010000071.1 coordinate 31,065, forward strand.
CATTCAATCATTGCTGACAAAATTCAATAAAGGTTCGAACTATAGCAAACGAAATGGAAACAAAATTTTTGGTATTGCCCACATCACCGGTGGCGGATTTACCGGAAATATTCCGAGAATATTACCGGACAATTGTGACGCTGTTATCAATACAAAGAGCTGGCCACTTACTAATGTTTTTAAAGTTATTTCAGAGCGAGGAAAAATCTCTTTCGAAGAACTATATGAAGTTTTCAATATGGGCATCGGTCTTACCTTAACTGTCTCAAAAGATCAGGCTGATGAAATTTTTAAACACGCAAAAATATTAAAACACAAAGCTTATCTAATCGGAAATATTGTAAAAGGATCTAATAAAGTAAAATTAATTCCATAACCCAATGAAATTGCGCCTCTGCTCCTACAATATTGAATGGTTTAATCGACTGTTTAATAAAGATAACTCGATAAAAACAGGTAGTAAGGAAAGAAAACGAATCGAGGCAATTAAGAATGTTCTCAAACATTTAAATCCTGATCTTATCGGTATCACTGAAGCACCTAACGCATCAAAAGATAAATCAGAGTCGACTACTAAAAAATTAGAAGCTTTTGCTAAAGAATCAAATTTACCAACGACAAAAGCCATCACCGGTTTTATTTCAAGTGGCAGACAGGAAATTGCCATACTTTATAATCCGAATAAATTTTCAATTAAACATTCACCCGGTGGAAAAAGAAATTCAAAATCAAATCCACGATTTAATGAAGAATTTCTTTATGATACCGATGATGATAATATCAAAGAATTATATCGACTCTATCGCCCACCATTGGAAGCAAAAATAACTGTTAAGAATAATGGATTTGAATTTAGAATAATTGTTGTCCACACAAAATCAAAAGGCATCTTCAGTAATCTCGATCGACTGCATTGGGAACGCGAGTCTCAACGTAACAGGCTCAAACTATACGCTGAATGCGAATGGATACGAAGGCATGTAGATCAGTTTATTGACCGCAAAGAACCGGTCATCGTTATGGGAGATATTAATGACGGCCCGGGGATGGACTATTACGAATTTAAAAATTGTCGAAGTGCTGTGGAGATTTTGATGGGTGATATTTTTGAAGCTGAAAAAATCCTGAAAAGTTATGCCGGTAAACCTAAGTGGACAGCAAATGGCTGGAAGCCGGCATCAACACGATTTACCGACTCATTTACTGAGAGACCTGTAAATGTTTTGATTGATCACATATTGGTTTCTAAAGGTATTAAAGTGTCTGGTAAAAACCCTCACACAATCTGGAATCCGTATGAAAATAATATAGCAAAAGTTATAAAGCCAGATTTAGCGTTAGCTTCCGATCACTTTCCGGTGACGCTGGATATTAGTGTTTGAATTGATTTGATAAATACATATCAAACGTAAATATTCATATGTATGAAAACTACATTAAATATTGATGATGAATTATTGGATCAAGCAAGAGGTTATACTGGCGTTAATGAGAAAACACGACTCGTCCATATGGGATTGGAATTATTGGTTCAACAAGAGGCAGCACGACGCCTTTCTGCGTTAGGAGGAATAAGTCCAACACTTAAAATCGAATCTCGATTAAAGCGAACTTCATCTAAATAGAAACATGTTGGTACTAGTTGATACATCTATCTGGATTGATCACTTTAGAATAGGCGAAAAACAACTAGTTGAACTGCTAAAGTTAAACCAAGTATCAACACATGAAATAATAATTGGTGAACTCACAACAGGGAATCTTCCTAATCGCAATCAAACATTAAACGATCTAACTAGATTACCAAAAGTAAGTGAAGCACTTTTCGATGAAGTATTCAGTCTCCTGGAAACAAATAATTTTTATGGAAAAGGACTGCAGTGGAATGATCTGCATATTCTCGCCTCAGCAAAAATAAGTAACGTTGAATTATGGACGCGCGATAAATGTTTGCAACAAGCTGCAAAGAAATTGAAATGCGAATATATATTCAAAAAAAAGGGAGAATAAAATCTCCCTTTTTTTATCTAAATTATTTTAAAATCTCTATTTCTTAAACCGTCTATACAAAATCAATCCAAATGACAAAATTGAAATGATTAGAGCATATGTAGATGGTTCTGGCACTGCTTGAAGACGACCACTTAAACTAAAGTAACCACCAAACTGTCCTTGGTAAATAAAGTTACTGCTTACGGCAGATTGTATAGTATCATTAGAAACGCGAACAAGCCCACCAGCGTTGTTAACATCTAGCATAAAAGCATCTGCAATATCAGAATTTACCCCGACTAATCCTGCCTCTTTAGTTACAGTCATATCTCCTGAATGACCAAAAATTACATCATCCCCCACTCCGGCATTATTATAATCAATTGACATCCAAATTGGAGCATAACCAAATTGTACAATTGGCGAGCCATCTAGTACGAGAGCATAAAAAACTTCAGCCTGATTCGCAGAATAATATCTCTCTTCAAGTGTACTTCCAGACCAGGCTGACCATTGAGAATCGACGCCTAAAGTCCCAACTTGTGCTCCTGTTGTTGGATTGAGAGCATTCGTATCAGCACCCAAATTATACGAGTTGTCGAACAGTCCTCCCACAGCACCAGTTATTAGACCAAGATTTGTAGAATCTTTTCCGTTACTAGTCAGCGCAGTGATTAAATTTGTAAATCCTGAAACATCGCCATTACCAGTACCATTTGCCATAACAGTTGCGCCACCCGGTGTGGGACTGCTTTCTCGTCCTGATATTGCATAAAAGGCAACTGACCCAGATGGATTCTGACTTACTAGTGAATGCCCGGTATTTCCTGCAGTCTGATATCCTGAAACACCTTTTGAGTTAGTTTCCAAGCCTGAGATACCAATCTGATTTGCCACATCTGCTAATCTATTTATAAAAACCTGTGAATTTAATACAACAGGCAACGTTAACATTATTATTATACATTTGAGATAATTATTTATTTTAATCATAGTGCCTAAGTAAAATATATTCAAAAATCAGATTGGCAAGAAAAAATAATAACGCAACTGCATCTATTATAGGTTACTTCAATTACTCCTCAATTATCTTGGCATATCTGTCAGCATTTACTTTTTTAAATAACCCGGTAGTTAAATTTCCATCATCTATTTTTTCATCTATTTTCAGAAAAACATCCTCTGGCAAACCATCTCCGACAATACTAATACCCGCAGTAAAACCAAAAGCGTTTTCATCCCAATCCCATTTACCGCCAACAGCTGTAAATTCAGTACATTTTCCGTCATCCAAATATTCTTCCATACCTGTTGGTATCACACCCCGATTAGCATCGCCCGGGAAATCACCTTCTTCAAGTGCGTATTGCTCAAACGCATCAGAGTAAATTCTCCAATCATTGATTAAACGAGTTGTTTGCGCGGAAGCGCGCACTTTGTTTATATAAGGAAGTGCAATTGTTGATAGTAGTCCAATTAATACAACTACTATCATTATTTCGACTAGAGTGAACCCTTTTTTCATTGAGCTAGTTGATTTAGAGTGAAATATAGGAGGCGTATAGTTCTTACGTTAAATACAAAAAATTTAAAATGTCCAATTAACTTTCGATTATTATAAATTAATTTACATCTATTTCAAGAGATTGGGGTAATTTCCTTAGACAAAGCCACAGCTTTTAACATACCTTTGGCTTTATTTATTGTTTCCTGGTATTCATTTGCGGGGACTGAATCGGCAACGAGTCCGGCACCGGATTGAATGAAAATTTTTCCATCCTTTAATAATGCTGTCCGTATCGTTATACAGGAGTCTAAATTTCCATCATAACTAAAATATCCCAAGGCACCGGCATACGGTCCCCTTTGCTCTTTTTCTAATTCTGAAATAATTTGCATCGCTCTAACTTTTGGAGCCCCACTCACAGTACCCGCCGGAAAAGTTGCCCTCATTAAATCATAGGCATTTTTATCCGAATTTAAAATTCCTTCAACCTGAGATACAATATGCATCACATGAGAATAGCGTTCGACTATCATGTATTCCGGAACAGTTACACTTCCATAATCACAAACACGCCCGAGATCATTGCGAGAAAGATCAACCAACATTAAATGCTCAGCACGTTCTTTCTCATCACTTAACAAATCTTTCTCATTGGCTAAATCTTCGTCAAAGTTTTTCCCTCTTGGTCTGGTTCCGGCAATTGGTCTTGTCTCAGCCAATCGATTGGTTAATCTAACATGAACTTCCGGCGATGCACCGACTAATGAGAAATTCTCAGTTTCAAAAATGAACATATAAGGTGAAGGATTAACAGTTCTTAATGCCCGATATAGATCGAGTGGCGAACGATTGTAGTCAGTCTCAAATCGTTGCGAAAGTACCACCTGTATGATATCACCGGCACTAATATATTCTTTGCACTTTGAAACATATTCTTCAAAATCCGGGCGTTCAAAATTTCCCTTGGGCACTTTTATTTCTGAAAGCTGTGTGAGTGCAAACGGTGCCAGCACTCTGCCCTTTTGTAACGTTTGACAAATGGTTTTAATTTCCTCAACCGTCTTTAGATACGACTCTTTAGCATTATCTTCTACATGTGAGTTCACACAAATTCGGATTGTCTGATTCGCTCGATCAAAAATAATTACTGTATCAATAATCATATAGTAACTAATCGGCATACCAAGAACATCTTGCTCAGCAAATGGAACTGTTGACTCTAAGCAATGGATATATTCATAATCCAGGAATCCGACGGCTCCACCGATAAATCGAGGCATATTTTCCAACTTAACAGGTTTGTATAGTGCCATCTCCTCTTCAATAATTTTCAGAGGATCCTGCGGTGTGGGAAGACTTATTTGATCACCAGAGCGATCGATAATTTCAGTTTCATCACGATAAGATTTAATTATCTTCCGCGGATTATAACCGATAAAAGAATAGCGATTGAGCTGAGTGCCTCCTTCAATAGATTCAAAAAGAAATGCGTTTCCCCCTTCTCTCAATTTTGAATAAAGAGAAACCGGAGTTTCAAAATCAGCTATTAAGTCAGTATATACCGGAATAAGATTACCTTGATCTGATAATTTGATAAATTCTGTTTCTGTTGGATAAATGTTCATAATAAATTTTGAGTTATGTGTTAAGATTGCTTCAAATATTGTTGATTTGAAAGATTATTATATTCAGCACTTTGCTAATTATAATTGTGGGATATTTCTAAAATCCCGAATTCTTATTGATCGCTGTTAAATTATATTAACTACATCGATCGTCTCTTCTTATATAGGTATGATCAACCTATTTGGAAGTTGCTTTAAATCTTAAAGCGCCAACCCAAACTATTTTTAATCTTATTAAGTAAATTTAGATTTATATTAATTTTCATTTCAAAAAATTTATATTGGTCATTAATTGACGATAAAAAACAGTGCTGTCAATATCGTTATCATAAAAAAAATTAGCCACAGATATTCACAGATTAAACACTGATAGAAAAGAAATGAAATTGTATATAAAAAACGGACATATTGAATATAGCATCTGCCATTAGGAATATTCGAAATAACCGAATATTTTGATGTCCAAAGAATTTGCAAGTTCAGAACTCAGTAATCAATACGTTATTATTCAAATACAATCGCAATTTTAAATCCCGTATTCCAGGATTTAAATCTGTGAAAATCTGTGGCTAAGTAATTACATCAATAATAGCTAGTGTTAGTTTATATACCTCGAGTATAAATTATTTACCCATATTCATAATATTATCAACATATCCCGAGAAAAATCCCATTATCTGTGTAGCCATATATATCGCTAATAGCAGAAACATTAGTTTTGGAATCCAGAAACTGATCATGGCAATTTTTTGATTTGCTTGTTCCTGAAATCTTTCAGCAAGGACACCTAAATTCTCAACCAGTTGTCCGGTTCTTTCACCGGCTGTATAGAAAGTCTCAAAATCTTTTGGGAAACATTTAAATTGCGCCATACGATTGCCAGGTGAAACTCCTTTCTTAATATCGTTTGATAAATCCAGCATGGCATCTTTTATTTTAGGATCACCAGACGCTATACTTGCACCATACCACGATTCAATAGTAGTAGCACCGGCACTCATAAATGCTTCCAGAGTAAAACAAAATGAAGCCAGTGCCTGATTTTTGCTGTAGCCTTTTATGCCGGGTATAACATTCATCATTTTTTTTAATATCGGACTACGTTTTATATACAAATATATTGCACTGCCGATAACTAACCACAAAGGAATAAGAACTTTGAAAACATCGACAAAGTAACGAGCGAAATGTGTCTGCACTTCGGACTCAGCATTAAACTCAATTAAACTAAATACGGGAAAAATAAAAATACCAAAATGCAGAACAGCCAGTGGATAAATTGTTGCAAATATAAATTTAGAAATATTTTTGGCATTTCGCTTATGTTGCTCCCCAAGTTTTAAAAATGTTTGCGGTAGTTTACCGGTAGCACCTGCAGCAGAGATTAGATATCGATCAGAAATCGGCAACCAACTGGGTGCATTTTCAACAACAGTGTCCAAATTTTCACCAGCGAGTAATTTGTCTGATAATTTAAAAGCGTCCTGTTGTGGAATCCCTTTGGAAAGTTTGAGTGATTCTGCTAGAGTTAAACCTGCTTCAAGGTTTTGGGATAATTGATGATACCATTGGTCTAATTTTTTTGAAGTCACCATAATATAAAACATCCATAATCGAATTATAACTATTGGCAAATTGTAAAATGAAAATCATTAATTAGTCCTATCGGAAAAAGCCAGTAGCCAAACCGACAATACTCAGATAGAATTTTACATCTCACCATTCACCATTCACCATTCACCATCTACCATCTACCATCTGCCATCTACCATCTGCCATCTACCATCTGCCATCTACCATCTGCCATCTGCCATCTGCCATCTGCCATCTGCCATCTGCTATCTGCCATCTGCTATTGGCTATCTGCTATTTGCTATTTGTATTCCATTACATATCACATGTAGCTCAAAATTTTTAATCTTGCCTTTATTAAAAATAGTAATCCTCTCTCTAGATTCAAATTAAAATAGATAAATATGGAAAAGACATTAATAATTTTTAAGCCCGATAGTTTAGAAAACAAAAAAATAGGCGAATCATTAAGACGTTTTGAAGAAGAAGGATTTGATATTTGTGCCTGTAAAATGGTACAATTAAATGAAAAAATTCTTCATGAACATTACGCTCACATTAAACATATTTCGGTTTTCCCAAGTATTGTTAATTATATGAGTTCGCGTCCGGTTATCATAATGGTGCTACAAGGCAAAGACGCTATTCAAAGAGTCCGTGATTTATTGGGACCAACTGATTCAGCAATTGCTCCAAAAGGAACAATCCGCGGTGACCTTGGCACAGATAAAACTCGCAATATCGCACATGCATCTGACAGTCCGGAAAATGCTGAAATTGAAATCAAACGCTTTTTTGCATTTGATGAATTATTTGAGGTTTAATTAAGCAACAGCTAGATTGCCAATTTTTTTCTTCAGTTAATTTTTATGAATTTTCTTTGCGCTCTTCGCCTGCTTAGCGGTTAGTTTCTTTTTGTTTAAAACTATGGTAGGGTTTTAAGATTTTAAGAATAACGTTCTGCAGGAAATTCTTCTTCCAGTTTTTTTCGTTCCTGCTGTTTTAATTCCCTCAACAAATCTGATTTCTCATTTCTCTACATCTAGAAATCATACACTCCACTCTTCCGCTAACGCCTTGGCTTGTTCAATAACTCGTTTAACCGCTTCCTCTTGACCGGCTGGCGGATACTTATACTTCCTCAGTAAACGCTTGATCAACAAACGCATCTTTGCCCGGACACTATCTCTTACTTGCCAGTCCACCGATGTGCTATTCCTCAGTTTCTCAGTCAGCTCAGTCGCCAGCCCCTTAAGTGTTTCGTCGCCCATTGCTTTGAGAACTTCAGGCCGTTCAGCCAGTGCGTCATAAAAGGCAATTTCATCCGCATTCAACCCGAGCTCATCATCACGCTTCATTGCTTCCTGAAAGTCTTTAGCCAGCGCTATCATCTCTTCGATTACCTGTGCCGTTTCGATTGCTCGGTTGTTGTAATTCCTCAAGGGTTCGAGAAGACGATCGCTAAACTTTTTTTCCTGAACAACATTGGTTCGACTATGTGACCGAATCTGGTCGCGTAACAAACGTTCAAGAAGTTCGATAGCGAAATTCTTTGCAGGCATTTTCCTCACGTCGTCGAGAAATTCATCAGAGAGCAATCCGATGTTTGGTTTTTCAATTCCAGCCAAGGCAAAAATATCTACCACTCCGCCAGCTACGACCGCATTATCCAGGATCTGTTTTAGCACAGAGTCTCGAGTCTTTTCCGATGGTTTCTTTGGAGTAGTGGCGTCTTTGATAATGACTGCCCTAACCGCATTAAAGAAAGCAATCTCCTCCCTCAACTCTGTTGCAGTATCCAGAGTACTGCAAAGCGAATAAGCCTTACTCACACTTGCCATCACATCCGAATAACGCTTCTTCCCATCTGCTAGACCGAGAATATGATTCCCTGCGGGTATGAGGACTACTAATGGATTTGCTTTATAGTCGGAATAGTCGAAGCCACCATCCGAAGCAAACATCCCGCGAATCACATCTATCTTCTCCAACAGGATCTTCAAAGCATCATCTGCTTTTACCGTGGGCTGCCCTTTCCCTTTCGCTTCAGTGTAGGTTTTCATGGCTCGCTTCAATTCCGAGGCGATACCAATATAGTCTACAACCAGCCCACCTGGCTTGTCTTTAAAAACACGATTCACTCTAGCTATAGCCTGTGCCAGGTTGTGTCCCTTCATAGGTTTGTCCACATACATAGTATGGCAGCAAGGAGCATCAAATCCCGTTAGCCACATGTCTCGAACGATTACCAGCTTCAGTGGGTCAGCAGGATCCTTAAATCTTTTTTCGAGGCGTTTCTTCTCCTGCCTGGTAAAAATGTGATCTTGAATTCCTTTCCTGTCGGTGGCGTTTCCAGTCATAACAATACGTATCGTTCCGTCCTCTGGATCATAGCCGATATCATTGCCACTCTTTACTCGCCGACTACCCGCCCAATCCGGTCTAAGCGCTGTAATTTCGTCAAACAAAGAAACACAGATTTCCCTGCTCATACACACGATCATCCCTTTGCCATCGAGGGCCTCATAACGCGTTTCAAAATGCTTTACCAAATCTTCTGCCACTTCTTGCATGCGCGGCTGAGCACCCACCAACTTTGCAAGTTCTGACCAACGGCTTTTCGTCTTCTCACGTTCGGATACATCTTCCTCCTCTTCGACAACTTCGTCCACCTCTTCATTGAGAGCATCGATTTCCTCACGGTTAATATCGAGCTTCGCCAAACGACTCTCATAAAAAATTTCTACTGTGGCCTTATCGTCGACTGCATCCTGAATATCATAAATACTTACGTAATCTCCAAAGACTCCCCGCGTATCTTTGTCCAAAGCCTCAATCGGAGTTCCGGTAAATCCAATGAAGGATGCATAAGGCAAAGCATCACGCATATGCTTGGCGAAACCGACTTTGTACATCCCCGTTTTCTGATCCAGTCTCGACTTTAGTCCATATTGACTTCGGTGAGCCTCATCAGAAATAACGACTACATTGTGCCGTGGACATAGCGCAGGATGATTCTCCTCTCAATCCAGTAGCGAGAATTTTTGAACCGTGGTAAAAATGATTCCTCCTGACTTTCGAGACATTAATTTCTCCCGTAGCTCAGCACGACTATCAGCCTGCTCTGGTGTTTGTTTTAAAAGATCCTTCGCCAGACAAAATTCAGACCTCAGTAGTATAGGGTCTGATGGGCAGAGATAAAACGCAAAACCAAATCCTGTTTTTCAATTGCAAAGCTGTATGGTGAGACTCTTCTGAGCAGATGGAAGAATTAATACCAAAACATCAACCCACACGGCAATGTATTATAGGTGTGGACAAGAAAAATCCTGTCTTTACGGTTTTTCGAGAGCTAAAAAATAAGCGTTTATATGTATATTGGGGGCACGAATTACTGGAAGTCATCAATGATGATCGCCATAGTGCAGATTATAAATTATTAGTGGCTCGTCTTTATAACGCAGGATTGAAGAAAAAAACCTTGCAGGAACAATTTGATGTCGATCCCAAG